>DAIDJT010000136.1 GCA_027451265.1 Bacteroidales bacterium
AGCCCGGAGTGGCAATCATTGACCTGAAGAAAGGGGAGAGAATATTGCTCTACACCGGTAAGGCGAAGTACAGGCAGCTCACGATGGACAAAAAGGGTGAGAAGGCCGCATTCATAATCTCGTTCGACGAAAAGGATAAAGCCGGAAACACATATTCACTTTGTTTCTGGAACGGCAAGGGACTGGCTACTGTGGCTGCCTCGAAGGGAACTGCCGGCATACCGGAAGGGTGGATCATCAATGAGAATGCCAGGCTGAGCTTCGCCGAAAACTCACCGAGACTTTTCTTCGGCACCTCGCCCGGATACAGGATCAGGGACACCACAGTACTTGAAGAGGATCGTGCCAATGTTGATATCTGGCACTGGTCGGAGGGAACCCTGCACAGTGCACAGGTTGTAAGAAAGGCACGTGACATGAAAAAGACATATACTGCCGTTTATCATACTGACCGCGGCAAGGTTGTGCAACTGGCCACGGCAGAGATGCCTGAGGTTCAGCTTCCCGAAAAGGGTGATGGCGCAAAGGCCATGGGAATGTCATCTCTTCCATATGAACTTGAGTCGATGTGGGAGGGGGATTCCGGCAGCGATCTGTGGACAGTGGATATCATGACCGGCAGCGCTGTGAAGATAAAGGATAACCTCAAAGCACGGCCGCGGTTCTCGCCGGGCGGAAGGTATCTCTGGTGGTACAACGGCGCTGACAGCTCATGGTATGCTTTTGATGTTAATGCCGGCAGGGAAACAAGGCTGACAACCCCTGCAAGCCTGCGGGTGTGGGATGAACTCAATGATGTGCCTGACCTTCCCGGGTCATACCCGGCAGCAGGATGGCTGAAGGATGACAAAGCCTTCCTGGTGTCAGACAAGTATGATATCTGGTCACTTGACCCGGCTGCATCACGTTCGCTTCAGAACATAACTGCAAACGGCAGGGAGGAGGGGATCAGGTACCGGCTGCTCGACCTTGATCCGGAGAATGAATATATTGATCCCGCTGATAAACAATACCTTATCGGAGTCAATGAGGCCACCCGTGCCGAGGCTTTCTATTCAATTGACATCCGTAAGAAAGATAAACCGGTCATGCTTGCAGGAGGCGATTACAGTCTTGGCACCCCTGTAAAAGCCAGGAAGGCTGACCGTCTTATCTATATGAAGGAAGACTTCAGAATGTTCCCAGACTTTATTCTCACGGACCTTTCTTTCAGGAATGAAAAGCGGCTGACGGATGCCAACCCGCAGCAGAAGGATTACCTCTGGGGTACGGCCGAACTTGTACGCTGGACCTCTCTTGACGGCCGGGAACTGGAGGGACTCCTTTACAAACCGGAAAATTTTGATCCGGGGAAGAAATATCCCATGATAGTCAATTTTTACGAGAGGAGCTCGACGGAGCTCTACAGGCACAGGGTTCCTGAACCTGGCAGGTCAACCATTGATTATCATTACTATACCAGCAACGGTTATCTTATTTTCAATCCTGACGTTTATTATATTGACGGTTATCCGGGTCAGAGTGCTTACAACTGTGTCATGCCCGGAATAATGTCTCTCATTGAGAAGGGATTTGTCGATGAGAAGCGTATAGGTGCCCAGGGGCACAGCTGGGGAGGCTACCAGGTGGCTTATCTTGCCACGCGGACTAATCTGTTTGCCGCCATTGAGTCTGGTGCTCCGGTTGTAAACATGTACAGTGCCTACGGTGGAATCAGGTGGGAGTCAGGCCTTAACCGCTCCATGCAGTATGAGCATCAGCAAAGCCGTATTGGAGCAACAATCTGGGAGGCTCCGCATCTCTACTGGGAGAATTCCCCCCTCTTTGCTATTGAGAAGGTTGAAACGCCAATCCTCATAATGGCAAATGACCAGGACGGCGCCGTGCCCTGGTACCAGGGGATTGAATTCTTCATTGCCATGAGACGTCTTGGTAAACCCGCATGGCTTCTCAACTATAACGGGGAGCCGCACTGGGCACAGAAGCTGCCGAACAGGATCGACTTTCAGAAGCGTATGGCGCAGTTCTTTAATCATTATCTGAAAGGTGAACCCATGCCTGCCTGGATGAGGGAAGGCGTCCCTGCCACAGAGAAGGAGTTTACACTGGGATACTGACAACCATCACAGCCCGCCACATACCAGGAGCTGAGCCGGAAGATCAGGTCTCTGTGACATACTTTTGCGTGGAGGCAAATCCTTCCTGCCTCTTCCCGTAATTCCTGCCGGAGGAGTCAATCCCCGGGTCGCTTGTAATCTATCTGCAATTATCCAAAAAATATTTTTGTAAGCATTTCATCAACAATTGCTTGTAATTAATTGTTGAGGTAATGTATAGGTACACTTTTTTTCTCTTTTACTGATTGAGAAATTCAAACGACTGAGATGATTGTTTAATAGGTGGCTGACAGTTCATAACTTGGATAAAAATCTGACCGCAATGAAAGAAATTCTCTCAATTCTGTTTCTGATCCTTACCTATGCGGGCAGTCTGACTGCCCAGGTAACGGTTAAAGGAACGGTGGTTGATGATCAGAAACTGCCCCTGCCGGGGGTATCGGTTCTGGTCAAGAACACCTTCCGGGGGACGATGTCCGATTCTGACGGTACATACACAATCACTGCCCACCCGACTGATACACTGGTCTTTTCAATGGTAGGGATGATCACCCAGCAGATACCGGTAGGATCGCGTACCCAGATAAATGTCAGTCTGGCAGTTGAGACAACCGTTATGGAAGAGGTGGTGGTGATTGGTTACGGTACTGTCCGGAAAAGTGACCTTACCGGTTCTGTAAGCTCTGTGAAGACGGATGATCTTCTTAAGGTCACGTCGCTGAATGCAGAGCAGGGTTTGCAGGGCAAGGTAACGGGAGTCCAGGTGATCAGTACCAGCGGAGCCCCAGGTGCCGGAGCCGCTGTCAGGGTTCGCGGTGTTGGCACGTTCAATAACTCTTCACCAATCTTTGTGGTAGACGGAGTCATTCTTGACGATATCTCGTTCCTCAACTCAGCTGACATAGCTTCCATGGAGGTTCTGAAGGATGCATCCGCCACGGCTATTTACGGGTCGAGGGGCGCTAACGGAGTCATCATAATCACTACCAAGACCGGTACTATTGGCCAGGAAAAGGCCAGCTTCAATATCAGTTCCGAATTTGGAATACAGCATCTGGCAAGGAAGATTGACCTGCTTAACGGAAAGGAGTTTGCAACAATATCGAATGAAATTGTTGCCGGTTCCTTCAACAACGTGGACCTTGTTCCCAATACTGACTGGCAGGACCTGGTCTTCTCGGCTGCCCCGATTCACAACCACCAGTTGTCAGTCACCGGGGCGACCAAGCTGACTCAGTATTACGTCGGCATCGGGGCCTTCATCCAGGACGGCATAATTGACAAGTCGAATTACAGCCGTATTACCCTCAAACTGAACAATACTTATAATCTCACACCTTTCCTTAAACTCGGAAACAATCTGACGATTGCTCCATATACGCAGCAGAATGCACCTAATGTCACCTATGCCGTGTACCGCGCGCAACCGGTTCTTAAGCCTTACTATGATAACGGCGACTATGCTGTAGTCTATAACGTAGGGAATCCGCTGGCCTCCCTTGAATATTCAAACGATTTCAGAAAAGGGATAAGGGGTGTGGGTAACATTTTTGCAGAAGCATCATTCCTGAAGTCAGTAACAATCAGGTCAAGCCTGGGTGTGGATGCCTCCTACAACAAATCGACAAGTTTTACTCCGGCGTACACGGTCTACAATCCGGACGGAACGGCGTCACAGCAGCAAAACGTTCTGAGTGACATCTTCAAAGGCAGCTCAGACAATCTCAACTGGCTATGGGAAAACACAGTCAGTTACAGGAAAACATTTGCCGACATTCACTCCCTTGATATGGTGGCTGGCTTTACAATGCAGGAATCATCTTCTGAGTTCATGAATATCCCGGGAGAAAATGTACTTCGTGACGGGCAGGATTTCTGGTACATCAGCCCCTCATATATCTATGATCCGGCAAACAATGTAAACACCATTCAGTCAATCTCCAACGGGGTTGATGCGGGGCTTTACTACGCAATGATATCATACCTGTTCAGGGCCAATTACACATTTAACAACAAATATATAGTCACGGTAACCTTCCGGCGTGACGGATCATCAAAGTTCTCGAAGGAGAACCGCTTTTCCAATTTCCCGTCGGTTGCCTTCGGATGGAACGTGGGGAATGAATCATTCATGAAGTCTATTGACTGGATTTCAAAGCTGAAAATCAGGGCCAGCTGGGGTATCATAGGCAATGACAAGATATCGTATTATGACAGGTATTCGAGGGTTCAGTCAACCATTATTGCCGTGCTTGGAAATCCTGATGCGCCGGTTCCGGCAGCCACTTACGGGAAAACGGGCAACCCTGACCTGAAGTGGGAGAGCACCACCCAGACGGATGTCGGTGCTGAAATAGGGTTTCTTGCCAACAGGCTCACAAGCGAGTTCGATTTTTACAACAGGGTAACGAATGACATCCTGGTTGAGCTTTCCACTCCCGGGCATCTTGGCAACGGTCAGGGTCAAAGGGTCCGTTACAATGCTGCCTCAGTGCTTAACAGGGGCTTTGAGTTCAATCTCAACTGGAGAGAACAGGTAGGTGAGATAACCTATTCTGTCGGGTTACTCGGGTCAACCATTCACAACGAGGTGCTTGAGATTGGCGGCAACAGCGGAATTGACTCAACACTCATAGGCGGGTACCTGGGTGACGGAAGGCCTGTCACCCTCAGCAGGGTGGGGTTACCGATAGGAGCGTTCTACGGGTACAAGACTGACGGCATCTTTCAGAGCCTGGATGAACTGGCTGCATACCCCCATTCATCGCAGGCAGGCGTTGGTGACCTGAGGTTTGTTGATGTGACCGGGGATAAAATCCTTGATGGTCGTGACCGGACTTTTATCGGCTCACCGATTCCGAAGTTCATTTTCGGGTTCAATGGTATGATTGAATACAAAGGGCTCGATCTGGGTGTTGATTTCCAGGGACAGACGGGCAACAAGATCTTCAACGGGAAGGAGGTGGTCAGACCTGACCCCTACAACTTCGAGCAGCATGTCTTCAACAGGTGGACGGGTCCGGGCACCAGCAACTCAGAACCCAGACCCTCTTTCGGAGGCTACAATTTCACCCCCTCTGACAGGTTCATACATGACGGATCGTTCCTCAGGCTGAGAAGTCTCACCCTGGGTTACACACTTCCGGCTTCATTATCACAGAAGGCTTTCATTCAGCAGTTCAGGGTCTACCTGAAGGGAACGAACCTCCTTACCATGACGAAATTCACCGGGTACACGCCCGAGATCGGAAGCTATGATGTGCTCTCCAACGGAATAGATTACGGGGCTTATCCCATAACGTCAACATATTCAATTGGTGTTAACCTGCAATTCTAAGAACGATGAAAACCAAGATATCAGTATCACTGCTCCTTGTTGCGTCTCTTATACTTGCAACGGGATGTGAAGATTTTCTGCAGAAGGATCCTCAGGGTGAGCTTACTCAGGAGGCGTTCCCGGTGACGTCATCGGATGCGTTGCTGGCCACCAATGCAGTATATGAATCTGTCCGGAACTGGGCATATCATTCAGGCGGTTACCCGATACTGGATATAATGTCAGATGATGCTCACAAGGGCAGTAACCCGAACGACCAGTTGCCAACCGTTGGCCCGTATGAAACATTCACCTATACAACCACCCAGGATGGGCTTGACCGCTGGTGGAGCGCACTTTATGAGGGAATAAAGAGAGCCAATGTGGTCATTGAAAAGGTCCCGCTGATTAACATGGATGAACAATTGCGCAACAGGTACTTAGCCGAGGCCAGCTTTCTCAGGGGACTGTTTTACTTTGATCTTGCGAGGGCTTTCGGTGGAGTGCCAAAGGTTACCACCACGACCCCTGCAACGAAAATCCCCCGTTCAACCGCTGATGAGATCTTTCAGCTGGTAATTTCGGACCTTGAATTTGCCGCCGGGCATCTCCCTGAGAAGAGTCTTTACGGCCCGAATGATGCAGGTCGTGCCACAAAGGGTGCTGCCAAGGCGCTTCTTGCCAGGGTATACCTTTTCCTCGGCGACTATGAGAATGTTGAGAAGTATGCCCTTGAAGTCATTGTATCCGATGAATATGATCTGGAGGCTGTTTTCGCTGATGCCAACGGCAAGAACGGAGAACACGGTGTTGAATCAGTCTTCGAGATAGGTGCAATGGAGGTGGAAGGTGCCGGAGGAAACCAGTATGCCAACACACAGGGAGTCAGGGGATCACCAAACAGGGGATGGGGATTCAACAGGCCATCACTTGACCTGCGCCACTCATTTGAACCGGGAGATCCGCGTCTTGACGCAACCATCATCGATCTTGGAGAGACCCTTGACGGGGTTCTGATACTTGGTGACGGTACCACTCCTGACGAGGTGGTGGTTGACGGTGTTGCTACTGAGGTTGAATGCTATAACCAGAAGGTCTGGTACCCCGGCAAGAACACCATAACCCAGTGGGGTCACAACCGCAGGCTCATCCGTTATGCAGATGTTCTCCTTATGGCTGCAGAAGCGCTGAATGAGAACGATAAACCCGGTGACGCGCTCCTTTATCTCAACGAGGTGAGGAAGCGGGCAAGGGAAGGGAATAACTCCATCCTTCCAGATGTCACGGTGACCGGGAAGATAGCACTACGTAATGCCATTCTGGAGGAGAGGAGGCATGAGCTGGCTCTCGAAGGGCACAGGTTCTGGGACCTGGTCCGCACAGGCAGGGCGGAAACTGTTCTTGGTCCGATGGGCTTTGAGACAGGAAAGCATGAATTGTTCCCAATTCCTCAGAATGAAATTGATATATCACAGGGATCTCTTCAGCAGAACCCAAATTGGTAAATAACTCTGATAGGACAAATGAATGTTGAATTTTAAATCTTAAATTTTATGAAAAGAAAACATCTCTTTACAAGTCTGCTTCTGTTTGCTGCAGCATTTTCACTGATGCTCACCAGCTGCAAGAAGGATCCGGAGCCGCTGGCACTGGAGTCTCTCATGGCCGGTACTATTGATCTGAACGGTGCCACATCGCCATCGAATGTACCTGTCAATCCGACCATTGTTGCAAAGTTCAATGTTGACATTGAT
>DAIDJT010000137.1 GCA_027451265.1 Bacteroidales bacterium
GGAAGGAGACCGGTAAGAAGGTTCGGGCTTCCCTGGGCCGGAGCTGCCTGTAAATAGATTGATGCTAATGTTGTCATGTGTGTTGTCTGTGTTTGATGTTATTTGAATTGATTTATAAAATTCTCATTTACTGCCATTCTTTGTTACATCGGCAATTATACGCAAAATAACTAAATTATTCTCTGCATTTGACTGTACTACAACAGTCTTTGTCTGCATGCCCTCCCTGCCCGAGGTATCAAAGATCACCTCAATTGTGCCTGAACCGCCCGGAGGAACAGGCTTTTTATCATACTTCGGCACTGTGCAGCCACAGCTTGCGGTAGCCGAGGCTATCACGAGGTCAGCATCACCGGTGTTGGTATAGGAGAAAATGCATCCTATCTTCTCACCAGCCTCAACCTTGCCGAAGTTATGTTCAGGGCTGCTGAAAGTAAGCACTGCCGTGCCTGTGGTATCGGTAGCTGCGTTTCTTTGCGCCCCGGAACTGTTTCTTCCGCAGGAGCCTGTCAGCACCCCTGCAGCCACGACACCCGTCATCAGATATGTCATAATTTTTTTCATGCCGTTTCCTCCTATTCGCCGATGAGCCCTCTCCCGGCCTTGTTCATTGTGCCGCTGGCCCTCATCTCCTTAACGATTTTGTCAAGGATCCCGTTCACAAAAGTACTGCTTTTGGCAGTGCTGTACTCTTTTGCAATTTCAATATATTCATTGAGGGTCACTTTTACAGGCACCTCGGGGAACTCTTCCAGCTCAGTTATGGCGAGCTGCATTACCAGTTTATCCATCAGGGCAATCCTCTCTACCTCCCAGTTGGTTGTATGGGCGTCAATAAGGGCACTGTTCTTCTCACTGTTGAGAATTGACTTCCGGAGCAGAATCCTGACATACTTCTCATCTTCATCGTTTGTGAAGAGAGGTGGCAATTGTATGGCATTGCCCTCATCATGATCCTTGAACCTGCCCAGGGTATTGCGTAGCATGGAAGCCACAAAAGGGAGATCATCATTCCAGTAAACAGACTGCTCCTCGAGGCTTGCAGCGAGGTCTTCCGATGCCGGGAAAAACTTCGTCACCACGTCCCTGATGAAACGATGGTCAGTCTTGTAGTTGTTTTCGGGAGAATTCATGTAGGCATTGTAACCATCCCAACGGGTCATTTCATTGAAAATGATTTTCACGACCTCCGGCTGTTCATTCCACGACAGACCTTTTGTTGAAAGCCATCTGCCCAGTGCCTTCATGCTGTTCAGCTTGTCCTTGCGTGTCCAGAGTGCAGGCATGGCTTCGGTGTAATGGCGGAGCTGCTCATTTTTCCGCAGCTGCGAAATAACCCTGTTCTCCGAAAACCGGGTATTTGGATTAAGATCTTCAGGTCCGGGAATCTTCTTTCGAGCTGAAAGCACCACCTTCTCCCGCGCCAGGTCGGAAAGGGAGATGAGCAGAAGCAGGAGATAATGATACAGATCGTAACTCTTCCTGATGCTTAACATGAGCTCCTGTTCCGCAGTTTCGAGATCAACCGTCTCCTTCCTGTTACAGGCATATAGCACTGCGAGCGCCTTGATCCTGAGTTGTCTTCTGCTTATCACTTAAAGAACTTTTTTTCAGGCAGCAAAGTTAAATAATTCAGCATAGTCTGATACCGTGCAGCCAAAAAAGTCTTACAATTTGGCCGCCTCACTTTGAGATGAAAAAATTATTGTTACATTTGAACATCCTAACCGATTGAAACCCTAAAACATTCGCTACTGATGGAAGACGAAAAAGGAAGAATTGAAGGTCAGAATGAGAGAAGTGAAAAAGAGGAGGTATTTACAAAAGTTGTCAGGGCGGGCAAGAGAACTTACTTTTTTGACGTGAAGTCAACGCGCCATGAGGATCTTTACCTTACTATTACCGAAAGCAAGAAGAGGCCGGGGAAAGAGGGCAAGATGTTTTACGAGAAGCACAAGATCTTTCTCTATAAGGAAGATTTTGAGAAGTTCACCGAAGGGCTTCGTGAAGCCATAACCTTTGCCGGCAACGGCACTGCAGCCCACACCACCGTTGCAACCGTGACTGCGGAACCTGAGGAAGAAGTAGCAGAGGTGTCTGCAACAGATTTCTCGGATGTCGATTTTGACGAACTGGGCACACGCTGACAGCGCCGTTTCTGATATACTGTAACCCACCCGCGAATGGAATATTTATTGCTGGCACTGGCCATCATTCTCATGATTCTTGGCATTGCAGGATGCCTTCTTCCGGTATTGCCAGGCCCGCCGCTGACATACCTCGGGCTGGTGGTACTTCATTTCACCAGGTTTGCTGATATTGGCAAAAACATCTTCATAATAATGGGCATCGTGGCCGTGGTGGTAACGGTGATAGACTACGTGGTGCCCATCTGGGGAACCAAACAGTTCGGAGGATCCAAATACGGCATGCGTGGAGCAACCGTCGGACTTATAATAGGACTGTTCCTGGGGCCCCTGGGGATAATTATCGGCCCTTTCATTGGCGCAGTGGTGGGAGAACTGATCTTCAAGGATGACATCAGGTACGCCATGAAAGCCGGATTCGGGAGCCTGCTGGGCTTCCTCACGGGCGTTGGCCTCAAACTTGCCGCAGCGCTGCTGATGACATTCTATTTCATCAGGGCCCTGATAGTGTAGATTTGCGATTTGGGATTTGGGAATTGGGAATTGCGAACTTAATTTTCCCGGACCGCAGGACCGCAAGACCTTCAGACCTCAGACCTTCAGACCTCAGACCACCTACTGACCCAGTGTGGCCACCATCACCGCCTTGATCGTATGCATGCGATTCTCGGCCTCATCAAATACAATTGAGTGACGTGATTCAAATACCTCTTCCGTGACCTCCATACCGTCAAGCCCGTACTTTTTGTAGATCTCCTCACCCATTTTCGTCTCCCTGTTATGGAAGGCCGGAAGGCAATGAAGGAACTTCACATTTGGGTTACCGGTCAGCTTTAAAACCTCACTGTTGACCTGGTATGGCTTAAGCAGGCGTATCCTCTCCTCCCAGACCGAGTCAGGTTCTCCCATTGATACCCATACGTCAGTATAAAGGAAATCAACTCCCTTTACAGCCTCGGCCACATTTTCGGTAAGGGTTATCTTCGCTCCTGTCTCAGCAGCAATATCGCGGCATTTCTTCACAAGGTCATCAGCCGGCTGGCATGCCTTCGGTGCTGCCGCACGGAAATCCATACCCATCTTGGCAGCCCCCACCATCAGCGAATTGCCCATGTTGTTACGGGCATCACCAAGATAACAGAAGCTGATCCTGTTCAATGGCCTGTCACAGTGCTCCATCATCGTCATGAAATCAGCAAGTATCTGTGTGGGGTGAAACTCGGTAGTGAGCCCGTTCCATACCGGGACACCTGCATATGCTGCCAGTTCCTCGACTATGTCCTGACCGTAACCTCGGTATTCAATGCCGTCATACATCCGTCCCAGAACCCTGGCGGTGTCCTTCATTGACTCCTTGTGACCAATCTGTGATCCGGAAGGGCCCAGGTAGGTGACGTGTGCACCCTGGTCAAATGCCGCCACCTCGAAGGCACAACGGGTACGGGTTGAGGTTTTTTCAAATATGAGCGCTATGTTCTTTCCCTTAAGTCTCGGCTGTTCAGTCCCTGCATATTTTGCCTTCTTAAGGTCAAAGGAAAGATCGAGGAGAAACTTTATCTCTTCCGGGGTAAAGTCAAGCAGCTTGAGAAAGCTGCGGTTCCGTAAGTTGTAAGCCATGATATGTTTGTTTTTTGGGTTTTAAAAAATCTTTACGCTCCACTTGTAATATCGGCAATCGCAATTCACTATTCAACTTTCAGATCGCAATTCGGAACTCGCAACTCGCAATTCGCAAATCGCACTTCGCAAATCCCTGCTAATCATACTCCATCGTAATCTTGGTCCCATACCTCCTGTCTTCCAGCTTGAAAGCCTCGGTGATTACGCTCTTGCTCCCTCCTCCCTTTACGAAGTTAAGACATGCCTCAATCTTGGGTGCCATGCTGCCCCTGGCAAACTGCCCGTCATTGAGGTATTTCAGCGTGTCATTGTAATCAAGGAACTCCTTGATTTCCTGGTCAGGCTGCTTATAGTTGATATATACATAAGGGACATCCGTCAGAATATAAAACTCGTCGGCCCCTATCGTTGATGCCAGCAATGATGATGCAAGATCCTTGTCAATGACTGCCTCGGCAGGTCTGACGTCATTCTTTTCGTCAAAGTACACCGGCACTCCGCCTCCGCCTGCTGCAATGACAATATTGCCGCGAAGAGCCAACTCACGGATCAGATCATGGTTCATGATGCTCTTCGGCTTCGGTGAAGGCACTACCCGGCGGAATCCGCCCTGGGCCTTTACCTCCTCCCTGAATACCCATCCTTTCGCCTTGGCAAGCTCATCAGCCTGTTCCCCGGTGTATATCTTTCCCACCCTCTTCTGCGGATCAGTGAAGGCCGGGTCTTCCTTGTCAACCACGACAGTTGTGATAAGGCAAACCACGTTCTTGTCAATACCGTGCTTGTTCAGCACATTCTTAAACATCCTCTCTATCATATACCCGATCCCCCCCTGGGAGTCGGCAACACATATGTCAATAGGCATCTGAGCTATTCCGTACAACTGCTCCCCTGCATCATTCCGCATGAGGATATTCCCCACCTGCGGCCCGTTTCCGTGTGTTATAACCAGATCATATCCTTCCCTCAGGAGAAAAACAAGATTCTCAAGCGTATCTGTGGTATTCTGCTCCTGCTCTTCTATGGTTCCTATCTGATCACCCCTGAGAAGCGCATTGCCCCCCAGGGCTATAACTGCCAGCTTTTTACTCATATATGACTCCCGAATTTAAGGTAACAAAGCTAAAATTTTAAATGAAATTAAAACATGGCAAATATTATTCCCTCCCATTCTGAGTTATTATAATAACCCGCGGCCGGCCGCGACGGTTGAATTTTGCATATTTTACTACATTTACAGCCAAATAGCGCAGCGTGAAATACAGCTCCCTCTCCCTTATCCCGCTTCTTTTTGCAGCTTTGTTGCCTGCTTCCTGCCGTGGAGACAACAAGTACAAGAATATGAGGGAGGGAGAGATTTATTACAATATCAAATATATAAGCAACCCTTCAACCTTCTCCTCTGACCTCCTGCCGAAGGAGCTGGTGATATCCTTCAGAAATGACCTCATCAGCACAAGGCTTAAAACCCCAATCGGAAACTCAGGGGTGACAACGGTGGTTAACCCCAGGGAAAATATCTACGACACCTATCTCAATATCCTCGCATTCAAATACTGCTTCGAAGGGAACTACAGGGATATACAGCCCGGATTCAAATCAATGGAGGGAATAACCGTTCATGAAACAGGACGCAAATCGGTCATCTGTGGCTTTAACTGCCGCCAGGCAAGAGTGGACCTCCCTGACAATAAAACCACAAGATATATCTGGTATACAAATGAGATCAAGGCGGAAAATCCCAACGGGATGACGCCATACCGTGAAATTGACGGCGTGCTGATGGACTTTTTCTATATAATCGGTGATGCTGAACTCCAGTTTACGGCTGATGAGGTGCTTCCCAAGCAAATCCCAGACAAGGAATTCCAGAGGAAAAACAACTACAGGAAGGTCTCCTCAAAGTACCTCGACACCCTTATAATGAAAATGATTTCGTTTTAATTTTTACCCTTTCGCGTCAGTCAATTTTCTTACCTTTGCTAATCGTTTAAAATCCGCTGTTTTAAGGTCACTATAATTTCATCGTAAGATGAGCAAGAAGAAGAAAGGAAACGGTTCATCATCACAAAAGCATTCATCTGCCGGCAATCAGTCAGGGGAGAATCTGAGATTCATCGCAGGGCTGGTACTGCTGGTGTTTGCGCTCTACCTCCTCGTGGTTTTTCTGTCATATGTGCTCACCGGCAATGCTGACCAGGATTCGCTCAGCATGCAGCCTGACGATAAACCTTTTCCTTACAGGAACTGGGGAGGGAAGGTCGGATTCACCCTGGGTCACTACTTCATGTTCAATGGTTTCGGGCTCGGCTCATTCTTCATCCCGCTGGTAATAGGGGCATTCGGGCTGGCCCTGCTGAAAGTCAAATACTTCAGGCTATGGAAGAATGTACTCCGTTTCCTGCTGGCCACCGTCCTCGTTGCAGTCATTCTTGGCTATTTTGCCGGACAATCAACGTTCCTCGGCGCCGGCCCCGGCGGAACCTTTGGATTTATGATTGCCAGCTACCTGAATGAAGGGCTTGGCAAGGTGGGAACAGGTGCCGTACTGCTGGTTGTGACAATTGCCTACCTCATTTTTGCCCTGCACGTCAGCCCCCAGACAATAAGAAAACCAATTGCCACGGTGGCGAAGGCAGGCGTTTCGGTACTCTCCGGCGAAGGAAGGAAAAAGGATGTGGTAACGGATGATGTTAATATCGCCCCGGAAGAAAATTACCCTCCGGTTGAGGAGGAACCCCTCAGGGCCGATGAGGAGGAGACTGAGGATATTGACGATTTCTACACTCCTCCGGTGGCCCCGGCAGCAGACAGACCTCTTGTGAAAGTAATTGACAGGAATAAGAAACCTGTCACCGAAGAACCGTCAGAAGAGGATGTTCTCGGTGACCTCCCCCCTTTTGACCCGAGGCTTTCGCTGGGACGCTATAAGTTTCCAACTCTGGCGCTGCTTCGTGATTACCGTAGTCCGGGAGCAACCTCCAATGACGAGGTAAATGCCAATAAGGAGATAATTCTCAAAACCCTTGCCGACCACAAGATCACCATCAAACAGATTTCTGCTACCGTGGGCCCCACGGTAACTCTTTATGAGGTCGTTCCCGACAGGGGTGTCAAGATCCACCGCATCAAGTCGCTTGATAATGATATCGCCCTGAGTCTCTCAGCCCTTGGCATAAGGATCATTGCACCCATCCCCGGCCGCGGCACCGTTGGCATTGAGGTTCCGAATAAAAAGGCAGAGATTGTATCAATGAAAGGGCTCCTTTCGTCACGTGATTTCACTGAAACGAAATCTGAGCTGCCGCTGGCCCTCGGGCGAACCATCACCATT
>DAIDJT010000138.1 GCA_027451265.1 Bacteroidales bacterium
GTTGTGGGGAGAAGAAGGCTTCACCAAGGATGCCGTCTGGGAAACATTTGTCGGCTCGGTCTGGGATGATGGTTATAATTCCGACTGGCAGAAGGAAGCCTTCCAGAAAGGATCGCTCAACAGGGTAAACGTCTCAGGTTCCGGCGGCACTGAAGCCACAAGGTATTATGCCGGCCTCAGCTATGACAATACCATAGGCATCCTCCGCGGCAACAACATGAACAAGATGAGCGCCAGGCTTAACCTTGACCAGAAGGCTACTGACAAATTCAGCTTCGGGATGCAGATGAACGTAATCCGCACAGAGATGGAGAGGGTCCAGAATGACAACGCCTTCGCCACCCCGCTGCAACTCGTCGCCCAGTCGCCCCTCACCCCGGTTTATGACCCTGTAACAGGTGAACTGAACACCGAAACAATTTATTATAACGGGCTCATCTCTCTCAGGGACGAGACCAACAACCAGACAGCCTTCAGGTCGCTGGCCAACGTGTATGGATCTTACAGCCTGCTTAAAGACCTTACCTTCAGAAGTGAGTTCGGAACTGACATATATGACCTGCGCGAAAAGAACTTCTGGGGCAGGAAGACCATCACCGGCGGTCCTGCCGGTGAGGCGCAGAACCGCTCCGTAAGGGTCATCAACTACAACTGGGAGAATTACCTGACCTACAACAAGAGTTTCGGAGTACACCACCTTAACCTCGTTGGCGGCATGTCATACCAGCAGTCGAACAGCATCGGGTCAAACATCATAGGCAAGGGCTTCCCTACAGACGACTTCACCAACATTGACAATGCAGCAGAAGTGACTACCTACGGAGGATGGGAAGATGCGACCTCCTATCTCTCCTACTTCGCACGGGGAAACTACAAGATTAACGAAAAGTACTTTTTCACCATCAGCGGCCGTGTGGACGGTTCATCACGCTTCGGCATCGACAACCGCTTCGGCTTCTTCCCTGCAGGATCAGCCGGCTGGATTATTTCCCAGGAAGACTTCATGGCAGGCATCAAGGACGTGCTGAGTTATCTGAAAATCAGGGCAAGCTACGGTATGACAGGAAACTCCGGCATTCCAGATTATGCTCACCTTGCACTCTATGACGGCGTCAATTATGCAGGACGTACGGGTCTTGAGGCTACCCAGCTCCAGAGCCGTGAACTCGGATGGGAAAACACCGCGCAGCTTGACCTGGGCCTTGACTTTGGGATATTCAATAACAGGGTCACGGGCGAAATAGACTGGTATCAGAAAAAGACAACTGACCTGCTGCTCTACAGAACACTCCCGGCCACTTCAGGCTTCGAAGGAGTCTGGAGCAACGTGGGAGAACTGGAAAACAAGGGGATTGAATTTGCAATCCACTCAAATAACCTGTCGGGAAAATTCATCTGGACAACCGACTTCAACATGGCGTTCAATGACAACAGGATCCTTAACATAAACGGCCCGGCCATCACACCCAATTCAATCAACTATGTAATTGAGGGTCAGCCGATAGGCGTGTTCAACATGGTCAAGTATGCAGGAGTTGACCCGGTAAATGGCGATGCCCTGTATTACGTCAGCGCTGACAGTGATGAGACTACAAACAACTACAATCTTGCCGAAAAGCAGATCGTAGGTTCACCAAACCCGGAATTTACGGGAGGATTCAACAACTATTTAGAGTATGCCGGATTTGACCTCAATCTGCTGATAAGCTTTGTTTACGGCAACAAGGTATACAATGGCGCCGGCGGTTACCAGTCTGCCAATGCTGACTGGTTTGATAACCAGACTGTCGATCAGATGAACAGGTGGCAGAATCCGGGTGAGATCACTGACGTCCCGCAGCCCAGGCTGGGACTGGGTAACGGCAACAAGATCTCAAGCAGGTACCTTTATGATGGCTCATATGTCAGGTTCAGGAATGTCAACCTCGGCTATACCCTGCCCAAGAACCTCACAACACGTATGAATATGTCGTCAGTAAGAGTATATCTGGGTGTCCAGAACCTCTATACCCTGACAGGTTACAAGGGGTGGGACCCTGAGGTAAACTATACGGGAACCGGACGATCCACCCAGAATACCAACATCATACAGGGTTATGACTTCTACACCGCTCCGCAGGCGAGGACCTATTCTCTTGGTATAAACC
The DNA here is from genome assembly GCA_027451265.1 of Bacteroidales bacterium. Taxonomy (GTDB): domain Bacteria; phylum Bacteroidota; class Bacteroidia; order Bacteroidales; family VadinHA17; genus SR-FBR-E99. The sequence goes on from DAIDJT010000138.1 coordinate 2,148, forward strand.
TCTCATTCTAACGCTTAATACCAAAAGTCATGAAAAATATAATATACATATTAAATTTCCGGATCCTGATTGTTCCTGTATTGGTCATGCTGTTCTCCTGTACGGAAAAGCTTGAGATTAAACCAAAACAATCAATAGACGCGGAAGTAGCGCTGACTACCCCTGACAACATCAAGGCTGCCCTGGTGGGAGCTTATCTTCAGGTAAGCAGCTACGGCACCTTCGGATCATACTTCAATGAGTACAGCGAGCTTTATGCCACATCCGGTGATATGAGATTCATGGGCACCTATGAGGAACCACGTGAATTTTACAACAAGCAGGCCACCACAACCAACAACTACGTCGAATTCACGTGGACCGAAGCCTATAAACTAATTAACACCTGCAATACTCTGTTGCAGGAAGAAGTAATCTCACTGCTCGAGGGGGATGATGCCGACCTTGTAAAGGGTGAAGCACTGTTCCTCCGCGGATGGACAATCTTCGAGATGACAAGGCTCTTCGGGCTGCCGTATGAGCCAGGTCAGACAAACAATCAACCGGGGATTCCTCTTGTACTGACCCCCACAGAAGATGTATCTGATGCCGTGCCGGTTGCACGGAATACGGTTGAAGAATGTTACACTCAGGCAATTGAGGACCTGACTGCAGCACGTGATCTTCTGCCCGATGTAAACGACGTGTATGCATCTTCAATGACTGCCAGTGCCGTTCTTGCAAGGCTTTACCTTCAGGCCGGCAACTACAGACCGGCAGCCACTGAAGCCAGCAGGGTAATTGAAAGCGGATACTTTGACCTGGCAGCTACTCCTTTGAAAGCTTTCAACAATCCGGAGAACAGCATTGAAGATATTTACGCCATACAGATGAACATCAACTCCCAGATAGGCTGGCTGCCGGTAATGTACGCATCACTGGCAGGAGCAGGAAGAGGCGATTATGAGATCCAGGAGTCATTCCTTGACAGGTTTGATCCTTCTGACCTGCGAGGCAGATACCAGGCTGACACTCAGGAAGGATACACAATTGACAACATTACAATGATGTATTACAAGGGGGTGGGCACAATCCTGAACAACGGAGGAATAAATACAGCCAAATGGGGTAACTACTATCGAAATATTCCTGTTATCCGCCTTGCGGAGATGTATCTTATCAGGGCGGAGGCCAACTTCGAAGACCCCGGCACAGACATCGGGCCTGACACTCCGCGGGATGATATCAATGTGATCCGCAGCAGGGCCAATGCACCTCTTTACACATCAGATGTGACCAGGGCACAGATCAGGGAAGAGAGGTATCTGGAGCTCTGCTGGGAAGGTCACCGCCTGCATGACCTCAAAAGGTGGAAACAGACTATCAGCGGTTATGACTATAATGCTGGCAATTTGATCCTACCGATCCCCTTCAGGGAAATGGAGGTCAATGACCTGCTTGAACAGAACTCATGGTACTCAGCCGGAAAATAGGCTGAATGAAATCCATAAAAAAGGAGGGTTGTTGTAGCTTCCCTCCATTTTTTTTATTCATTTTGTCCGTCGCCCCTGGCGTTTCGGCCGTTTCTTTGTCTTCATTTTCACCTGACCTTCGGACCTTGAGACCATCGGACCTTCAGATTGAGAATTCACGGAAGGCGAACCCGAGACCCCGGCCGGCTGGTGGTCGGGACTCCCTGATTGCCTGACAGCCTCGAGTACCCTCTCCGGGGTGAACGGCACCCTGAAGAGCCTGGCGCCGGTGGCGTTGAAGATGGCGTTGCCAACAACAGCGCCCACCGCTATTATAGCCGGTTCCCCGCCACCCTGTGGCGGCTGATCCATTCTGTCCATGATCACGCATTCCAGTTTCGGGAGCCATGAGAACCTCGGTATTTTATAACTGTCGAAGTTCCTGTCCCTTACAACACCTCCATCAAACCTGACCTCCTCCGTTAATGTGTAACCGAGAGCCATCGTGAGGCATCCTTCCATTTGCAGCAGGGCTCCCTGGGGATTGACACACAGGCCCATGTCCTGGGCACATGCAATCCGGATGACTTTTACCTCACCGGTAACCCTGTTTACTTCCACTTCAGCAATCTCGGCAACCCATGTACCGGCGTCTGCTCCGCATGCTATCCCGATACCCCTTCCGGGCGATTTTTCCCAGGAGTTATAACCGAATCTTTCAGCTACCGCTTTCAGGACGCCGATCATCCTTTCATCCTTCAGGTTCCTGAGCCTGAACTCCAGCGGATCAATGCCCGCAGCGGCAGCCATAATATCCACCTGCGTTTCCCTGGCGAACGTGTTCGTATTGTTGTTTGGAGCTCTCCAGGGTCCGGTGCCGAAGGGATGAACCGGGTACTTCGTCCTGTCCTCCCTGTAATTTGTGATCCTGACGTTCGGAATGTCATAGGTAGCCTCCGAACCGCGCGTGCCAGCAAGATAGATATTATAGTCCCACATCACTATCTTCCCGTCCTTGTCCGTTCCTGACTTCACCTTAATGACCGAAGCCGGATGGAAAGTATCATACATGAATTCCTCCTCACGCGTCCATGCCAGCATCACCGGCCTGCCTGTCATGCGGGCCAGCCTGGCTGCCTCAACTCCCTGCTGCGATGCAGCCTTTCCTCCGAATCCCCCGCCAAGAAACGGCGTTATCACCCTTGCTTTCTCGTTGGTGGTTCCGAACTCCCTTACCAGTGAATCCTGCAGGCCGAATGGTGACTGGGTTGAGGCCCAGACCGTCACTTTGTCTCCCTCCCACCGGGCGAGTGCAGTATGTGTCTCAACAGAACAATGTGCAAGGTACGGATCATGGTATTCATTCTCGTACAGCCTGTCACACAGTTGCGGTGCTGCAGAGATGTCTCCTGCCGATGCCACTTCATTTGCACGGTATTCACCGCGGTTTATGTAGTCGAACAGGGTTGAATCATTGACTTTCAGCTCGTCGAAGGTATATTCTGCGTTTATCCGCACCACAGCCAGGTCTGCAAGATCCCTGTTTTCGCTTACAACCGCAATGAAGTCGCCCTCTCTTAACACCTTCACCCCTGCCACAGCCTCAGCTCCTGAGATGTCAGCACTGACCAGCTTCGCCCCGTGTGACGGAGGTCTGAATATCCTGGCATGAAGCATGCCTGGCAGCCTAAGGTCTCCGGTATATTTTGCCCTGCCGGTGACTTTATCGTAAGCGTCCACATGCTTCAGAGGCTTTCCGATCAGGGAATATTTCCTGTAGTCTTCCACGGGAGGCTTGATATCCATGTACTTCTCCATCTTCTTCCCTTTTGCCAGTTCGCCATAGGAGACGCCTTCAGAGGGATTTCCCGTTTCCGAGACAACGCCATTGTTCACTTCCAGCCGGCCTGGTTCGACACCCAGCTTTTCCGAAGCCATCTGCACAAGTACTGCCTTTGCCTCTGCGGCGGCAGCCAGCATGGCCGGTCCGAAGGCCCTTGTGGTAAGCGACCCCCATGTCCCGGCATCGTAGGGACACAGTTCCGTATCACCCATGACCATCTTCACCTTTTCGAGAGGCACATTCAGCTCATCGGCCATCATCTGCGCCAGAGAGGTTATGACCCCCTGCCCCATTTCTATCTTCCCGGTGAAACAGCTCACCGTGCCGTCTTCAGCGATATGCAGGAAGGCATTGTAATCCTTTGTCAGACTTCTTCTCTGCTCTGCAGGAAGGGCCATCAGATCAAGTGCATCCCAAGGGGCAAAGAAGAGAACTATGCCTCCCCCCAGGATCCTGAAAAAGCTTCTGCGCTTCATTCCGCCGGTCGATGAAGCACTGTTTCCGGTATTACCTGTTGTCTTCATTTTCCGTTCCCTCCCCTGATTGTAGCTGCAGCATCTTCCACTGCTTCAATGATCCTTTTATGTGCTCCGCACCTGCAGAGGTTCTCTTCGAGTCCGGAGACTATCTCCGCATGCGTGGGCGAAGGATTTTTTGCAAGAAATCCTGTTGCAGTCATAATCATGCCCGGTGTGCAGAAACCGCACTGGATGGCATCATGATCAATAAAGGCCTGCTGAACGGGGTGCAACTTCCCGTCTTTCTCAAGGCCCTCAATTGTTACAACACTCTTGCCTTGAATATCACTGACAGGTATCATGCATGATCTCACGGGCTCATTGTCGATCAGCACAGTGCAGGCACCGCAGAATCCAATGCCGCAGCCGAATTTTGTACCTGTCAGACCAAAGTGATTCCTGAGAACCCACAACAGGATCTGGTTCGGATCAATAACCAATTCCGTATCGTGGTCATTCAGTTTGAATCGGATTGTTTCGTCCATCATTTTCAGGTTTTGCTTATTTCATTCATGTAGTCTTCCTGTGTGTCTATGTCACGAACCACAGACGGGTCATCGGTTTCCGATTCTAGCACATCCTCAGGGTGCTTCACTGCCAGGTCCCTCAGACCTTCATTATCGGTAAGCGCAAGCACTTCCTCAGCATACTTCATGTCAACGATCAGGGGGTGGCCCCTCCTGCCCTCATGGGCTGCCATGACCAGCCCTTTGTTGCTTTCCGCGAAGGTGCTTATCACCCTGTTTATCTCCCCTGGGCCTGTCATCGGCTGATCTCCCGGCATTATCAATGCGGCAAGACAACCTTCGGGAAGGGAATAGAACCCGCATTTGACTGAGGAGAGCATGCCGGTTTTGTAATTTTCATTATAACAATGGAATACATCATAACGCCGGGTTACTTTCATGATCTCCTCCCGGTTTGCCCCCAACACTACAACCACCCTGTCAACGCTTGAATCGAGCAGGTTCCTGATCACCTGCTCAATTATAGTCACATCATTGTACGAAAGCAGCATCTTCGGCGAGCCCATCCTTCTGGACTCTCCCGCTGCAAGCACTATCGCCCATATCCCTGTCATCCAACAACCTGATCAATTTCAATCTTTTCACTTAATTCCACTCCATCCC
>DAIDJT010000139.1 GCA_027451265.1 Bacteroidales bacterium
TTCGAGGGAAACCTCCTCGTAGTTCTTGAAGTTTGTCAGTTCCAGCCTTGCCAGGTGCATCATCGTTGTCAGCTCTTGTCAGAGGGCCAAAGTTACGAAAAGAAAAAGGCGATGCAATCAGGCAGTGCACAATGAACATTACAGGCCCGTTTAATCCGGCAACAAATGCCGGAATACAGTATGTGAGCGAGCTTTTTTTTGACCATTTGTTTTTAAATAATGCCAGAAATACTACTTTTGCGAAGTTATTTTTTGACCTGTAACAGAGAACATTGATATGAGCAAGAAAAAGGAGACCGCAAAAGGGATCGAAAACGTTGAACAGACACTGACAAAAACAGAACAGTTTCTTGAACAGAATTACAAACCCCTTTTATATGTGCTTGCCGGCGCAGTGGTGCTGGTAGGAATAGTGTGGCTTCTCAGGATGTACACAAGCAAGAAGAACGACGAGGCACTGAGCCAGATGTTCATGGCCGAAAAGTATTTCGGTCAGGATTCGCTGAAGCTGGCCCTCAACGGCGACGGCAACAATCTTGGCTTTATCGATATTGCAAAGGAATACAAGGCTACAAGGTCAGGCAAACTTGCCAACTTCTATGCCGGCGCTTGCCTGATGCACCTCGGCCAGTATGAGGAGGCCATCAGCTATCTCAACAAGTACAGGCAGGATGACGAAGTGATAGCGCCACAGGCCAGGGGTCTGATAGGCGATGCGCGTGTTGAACTGGGCGACAACGCTGCCGGTATAAAAAACTACATCGAGGCAGCAGATATGGCTGAAAACTCTTTCCTCAGCCCCATTTACCTCATGAAGGCAGGAATGCTCTACGAAAGCGACGGCAAATGGGCCGATGCCCTTAAACTCTACGAACAGATACAGGAAAAGTATCCCGAGAGCAATGAAGGCCGCACCATAGAAAAATATATTGCCAGGGTCAAACTGCACATCGACTGACAGGTGGCAACCCGTGATCTTTCCGATTATGATTCCTCACGCGTTCCCGATGCTTCGGGGATGAGGTTCGGCATAGTGGTTGCCGACTGGAACAGTGAGGTCACCCATTCCCTTCTTGACGGCGCCGTAAAGACGCTTAAGCGTCATGGCGTTACTGATGATGATATTATTGTCAGGCATGTACCTGGTACCTTTGAGATCACTCTCGGGGCGCAGTGGATGGCTGAGTATGAGGATCTTGACGGTGTTTTATGCCTTGGGTGCGTGATACAGGGAGAGACCCCGCATTTTACATATATCTGCCAGGGAGTGACCCAGGGAATCACCCAGCTCAATCTCGATTACAATATCCCATTCATTTTTGGCGTGCTTACAACCCTGAACCTTGAGCAGGCACTTGAGAGGGCCGGCGGAAAGCATGGCAACAAGGGTGATGAGGCCGCCGTGACTGCCATAAAAATGGCCGCCCTTCAGCAAATGATGGAGAAATAACCAGTCTCCTGTCTTCTCCGTGGTTTTGTTTCATTACGGGAGACCGGCGGGTACATTTTACCGTCGGCTCTGAATAACTATCTCCTGCAGAGTGTCCGATACGGGCAAACAGTGCAGCGGCGCCGGAAGGGCGTCATCCTGTAATCCTCATTGTCTGCAAAAATCCGGTTCAGCGTCAGGCTCAGACCACTCCTGAATGCGGTCATGAATGCCCTCCACTCTGCCTGGTCACTGCCAGGACCATCCAACCCGGATACAGGCGCGTACGGTGAGAAATCATCCGAAGTGAGCTGCTGAATCCAGTAAATGGCCGGCAGCACAATCTTACCCGGGTACATGTCTTCAATCAGTGTACAATAGAGAAGCGCCTGCAGCAGCGCATCATTGTGCTTCTCCTTCTCCTCGTCGAACAGTCCTTCTGCAGTCACAGCCTCTCTTTTTGGCGTCCCTGTCTTGTAATCAACCACCCTCACCGCTCCCCCGGTCAAATCTATCCTGTCTACCCTTCCTCCCACCACTATCCTTTCCTCAGTCCCACCGCAGGCAACGGGAAGCACCCCGGAGAAATCATCCTCGAGATTCAGAAGGGTCAGGTCAGTATCAGAGCCGTCATAATCAAGCAACTCGCGGGCATACCGCTCGAGCACGTCAATGATTATCACCCCCCTGCCTGACATCAGCGTTTCCTTGTCCCATCTCATCTCGGCCATTGCAGATTCTATGATTGTCTCCCTTATCCGGTCACGTGACCCGGACATCATCTTTATATCTGCACCTGCCCCGGACTTTCCCCTCAGGGGTTCATACATCCTCCTGAGAGCATCATGCATGATGTTGCCGAACCGGCGCTGATCAATCTCCTTCTCAAGTGCTTCCTCCTCTGGCATGCCGCACACGTACCTATAGTAGAACCGCATCCGGCAGTTTATCCAGGTGTTTACAGCACTGGGCGACAGATACTTGCCCTCCCTGTTCCCTTCACGGTAGACTTCGAGGAGCGCCCTGTTGTGAACCCGTTGCTTTGTGAGAGTCTCCGCTATCATCCCGCTCCGGCCGACGCTTATATGCACTGTCTGCTGCCGCGGCGAAAAGAGTGGACTGTAGCTCATCCTGACCAGGTAACGGCTCATCTCACCGCTGTTAAGTCCCTGTGCCGTTGAGTTATATAGAAACCATCCCTTGGCCGGTTTGCGCAGGAGCCTGAAAAAATAGTAGGAATAAATTGATTCATGCTCGTTCACCGTCGGAAGTCCGAAAGCACGCCTGATGTTGTACGGGATGTAAGTATTGTCATAAGACATCCCGGGAAAGATGCCCTCATTGAGTGAGAGGACTATTATGTTATTGAATTCCAATGCACGCGTTTCCAGCACACCCATGATCTGTATCCCCCTGAGGGGTTCGCCCGAGAAGGGCACGATCATCTTCCGGAATATGCGGTCAAGCAGCCTCAGGCAAGTTTCAGTCCTGAGATCAAGGTTATAGCTCCTGATGAGGTTTGCCAGCCGCACGGTGCTGCTCATGGCCATCCTGAGGTATTCACGGTCAGTGCTTAGCTTCATTCCCTTTTCCTGGGCAGCGAATGTGGCTTCCTCAAGGCGGCTCATTACCGAGGCAAGATGGTCAGGTATACCGGCTACGCCTTCAGGTACCATGAAGAGGTAATCAAGACTGAACCGTTCAGTGAGGATGGCGGCATTCACCCTGATCATGTTGCCCTTTATGATTTCCCTTACAACAGCATCACCGTCATTTCCGGCAAGGAGCCGAAAGTACTGATGACGGATCAGGGCCATCACATCTTCACTGCGGAATGAGATGTTTCCGTTGCTGACCCTGGCGGAGCGGAGCAGTGCCATCAGCTGTCTCAGGAAGGAATAAAGTGGCGTGAACCTGAAGGGATGACCCATGGTGACGTTCACCTCTTCAACCGAAGCCGGGACAGATCCAAGGACAGGCATCAGAAGCTTCTCATCCGCAAGAATGACTGCGGTGGAAGTCAGGTCATCACTGCCGGATATACCTTCATTCTCAAGCAATTGAGCCATTACTGCGGCCTGGGCAGTATCTGAAGGAGTGTCAATTATATGCCATTCGCCGCGTGGCGGCTGATGTATGCGCTGGCCTGGTTCATCAAGTGCACTGCCGAAGATGCGCCTGTTCTCCCTGATAAAAACGGATGCTTTGTGATCAGGGTCATCCATGAAGAAGTGATCATCATCCCAGTAGAAATCAGCCACCCCGAGGCGTTTAAGGTGCAGGAACAGGGTCTTCTCACAATTGTTAAGTGCGTTCAGTCCGGCTATGTGCCATCTTCTGCCTTCAGGCACAACCAGTGTCCCTGACAGCGCTTTTTCCGCCACTTCGCGGCACAGCATGCCGTCACCTGCCATTCCCCGGGCTCTCATGGCCTCCCTGTATCCGTCATACAGAGGTCCCAGCTTCTGCCAGACCGACCGGAACCTGGTGCGGGCTTCACTTCCGGAAGAGGCTGGGTTGAACGACTTCCAGAAACCGCGTATGATCTCCACCTGCTCATCAGTAAGGCCTCCGAATTTCTCATCTATCTCCTTCAGGTCGGAGATGTTGCTGTAAAGCCTGCCGGCATCGGCCATGTAAAGGTCAATGTCATTGAAGTCACTGATTATCACCTCACCCCATGGCCAGAAGTCGTCAAAGCTCATCTCCTCCCCGAACATGTTCCTGAAGACCCTGTGGAGCTCGAATATCTGGGTTTCCGTATCGGCGGGAATGATGTCAGTGAATGAACGGAACAGGTCGCTGACTGTAAGCATGGACGGGGCCCACGACGGTTTGTCATTAAGTTTTGCCAGGGCGCGGGCCAGCCACAGTCCTGCCCTGCGGCTGGGAAGGACCATCGTCTGCCTCTCCATCTCGCTGCCATGCCTCTCATGGAGCCTGTATGCCACTTTTTCAAGGAAGTCCATTGTCAACCTTTTTTGCAGATCCTTCCCTGCCATGTGTTACGTTCTTCAAGGCGGCGTTCAAACAGCCTGAATATTTCGCTGCTTCTCATTTGCCAGTTGCGCGGGTCATCGAGGAGGCGCGGGGGCGCCTCTCCGCTGATGCGGTCAATCATTATGCCGGGCGAGAGCCGCTCCGTGAAGGAGATCACCAGGTCAAGGTATTCTTCAAGGGAGTAGAGGTCAAACGCGGCGGGGTTCTGGCTGTATTCACGGGCCATCGCGGTTCCCCTGATCAGCTGCAGCTGCCTTATTTTCAAGGATGTCAGCGGCAGCGATGAGATTATCTCAGCGCTCTCCGCGATGGCCGTGCGGCTCTCGCCCGGCAGGCCAAAAATGAGATGCGCCCCCGCGTTGAGCCCACGGGCAGCAGTCTCTTCCACGGCCTTTACTGCCGATGCAAAATCATGCCCCCGGCTGATCCTGCGCAGGGTATCATCGCTGACCGATTCAATCCCGTATTCAATCATTATGAAGTATTCACGCGCCATTTCAGCCAGACTGTCAAGCAGTTCGCCTGTGACGCAATCGGGACGGGTGCCGATTACCAGGCCGGTCACCGAGGGGTGGTTCAGGGCCTCGTCATAGAGGGCGGTGAGTTTCTCAATACTGGCATAGGTATTAGTATATGCCTGGAAATATGCAATATAACTTACAGCCCGACGGTACCTGCGACGGTGGAAGGTTATTCCCTGTTCTATCTGATCGGTTATACTCTTTTCCGGGGTACAATAGCCGGGGATAAAAGCTTCGTTATTGCAGTATGTACAGCCTCCGTAACCAATAGTGCCATCCCGGTTCGGGCAGGTGAAGCCGGCATTGATGCTGAGCTTCTGCACCCGTCCCCCGAACAGTACCGTAAACCAGTCAGCATAGGAGTTGTACCTCCTGGTGGTTCCCCACTCATATGTCTTCTCACCGCTCATTACTGCTCAGTCAGGTCCTTTTTGTTCATATATATATCATTTCTCTGCTTGTGAGAACTCTTTCAGATCCTCTTCTTCATATCCTGATCCATGCCATCTGTTCACCGCATCTCTGTCAGATCATCTTCTTCATATCTGCATCTCCTCTCTCCGCTCAATGCTCCTTAGCCAGATCCTTTTCTCCAAATCCGGATCTCTTCCACCCCTTCATGCCTCTTCAATCATATCTTTTTCCACGTACCACAGCCATGATCTGACTCCGGAATAACCCATCTGCAGCAGGAGCTGGCGGTAGTCAGCTGCCTGCTGTCTGTGGCGGGGTGACGGCTCTCCGAATTTAAAATCAACCACCGTCACCTGGCTGCCGTCTATCATAACCCTGTCGGGGCGGCGGGCGGCGCCCGTGGGCAGGATGATTGTGGCCTCCGTCATGACCGACGCGCTGCCGTTGAACCATGATTTCACCTTTTCAGATGAGAGCATGGCGCGGAGGCGGGTTATGGCCGCGTCACGGCCTGTCACCGGCATCAGCCCGGTGACGCAGGCGTTATCGACAGCTGCCTCAATGTCACCGGTGGTGGTGACGCGGCTGAGTATCTCGTGCATCATAATGCCATATGCCCTCCCGCCCGGTTCAGCCATCTTGACCTCGTCACGGGGAAGGGCGCCGCCCGTTCTGAGCCTGAGGGAGCCCCGCGGTTCAACGGGGGTGTAACGGGATATCTCAAGCCACGGTTCACGCACTTCACTCTCAACCACAGGTAAAATGCCGCATTGAATCTGACAGACTGATTCATCATCTGTGGCAACAAAGTCATCAGGCAGCTTTGCAAGAGACTCATTTATAAGGCTGGCGGCGCTGGCGACACCTGCTGTCGTCCTGATCACTTGCGGGGCCATGACCAGCAGGACATCCACTGCCCTTGTAAAAGCCACATAAAGGAGATTGATGCCGTCAAGCCAGTCAGAGGCCCTTTCCATCCGCGCCTCACCAGCAAATAGTGATTCGTCAAGGCGGCTGCTCATCTCCGGCAGAACAACAGGCATGGGCGCAAACGGAGCCGGCACATGAGTGATCCATAACAACGACCTGCTGTACCCCGGCTTTGAGAATTCCCATGCAGCAAAGGGGACAATGACCACTTTGCTCTGGAGGCCCTTGGCCTTGTGAACCGTCATTACCCTCATTGCCTCCTGCCTGTCAGACTGGCTGAGGGTGCTTTTGCAACCCTCATCATCCCACCACTGCACGAAAGCTGAAATGTCCGAACTGTGGCGGCCTGACCATGTGAGCACCACATCCTGGAATGAACTGATATAGGCAGTGTTGGCCCTGTTCTCACCCAGACCAAAGAAGCGTATCATTCCCTCCGTTGCACTGTAAAGGGATGAGTTGCGAAGTGATTCCACAGCACGCTCCCATCCTTCCGGAAGGCTTTCATTTCCCCCTCCGGGGATATCTCCGCCGTATGCAAGCCGTTCATCGGCGCCGGTTGCCAGAACATATGAGCGGACTATCTGGCTGCGGTTTATGCGGCTTGCCGGATCAGTAAGGAACCTGAGGCAGGCTGTCATCAGGGTTACGGCCGGATTGCGTTCAAGGAGAAGTGACTCACCAGAAGTGATCTCGTAGTTGTACCGCCGCCGCTGCTCCGGCGTACAGGCTGAGCTGTATTCCAGAATACGGCTGATAATGTTCTTGCCTTCC
>DAIDJT010000140.1 GCA_027451265.1 Bacteroidales bacterium
GGTACTATTGATCTGAATGGTGCCACATCGCCATCGAATGTACCTGTCAATCCGACCATTGTTGCAAAGTTCAATGTTGACATTGATCCTGCAACTGCAACTGCATCAACCATAACAATGGTGCAGGATTATGACGATGCTTCCGTTACTTTGACAATCTCCGCCTCAGGAAACACCATCACCATCACGCCACAGGGAGACCTCGGAACGGGTGCCCTCTATCAGCTCAGTTTCGGCGCCGGTCTCAAGTCGGTTGACGCCCTTGCCATAACCCCGCTGCAGAGGACCTTCACCACCGTCGGAACTTTTGCTCCTGCTGGCGCCGTTGCTCACTTCACCTTTGAAGACAATGCCAATGACATAATCGGTGCCTGGGATCCGGCTGCCGCTGACATAATTGACATTACCTACACGGCTTCAAGAAAGACTGCTGCAGGCAAGGCTGCCACATTCAACGGCACCACAAGTATCATCGAAATTCCCAACGGTGATTTGCTGATGAATGCCAACAGCTTTACCATTGCATTCTGGGTTAAGACAAACTCCACAGACAGAACTGCCGGTCACTTCGTAATGGGTCTTGCAGGATGGAACGGTATCCAGTATGAAATTTTCGACAATTATGAGGGTTCAAAATTCGCCATTCAATACCAGCATCCGGCCGGTACGGTTTCAGAGGATATGTGGTTCCCTGCACTTGCTGACCTGGGTTGGAAGGGATGGACATATGCCAAGAGTCTGACCATTGCCGAGATGGTGGCAAAGCTGAAGGATCACTGGCTTAATGTTGTATATACATACAACGCTCCGACAAAGGTTGGAACCCTTTACTTTGACGGTGTGAAGATGAAGAGCTTCGACTTCAATCTCTGGGATGCAACTGACAACAAGAGCAAGATTACCGGCCTTAAGTATGCGGGTAATGCCCAGGGCAACAAGTGGGCCCTTGGCTTCATCCAGGGAAGGAATAACAGGACCATCACCGATGACTGGGCTGATTATGCCAATCCTGCCAATAAGCATTTCAAGGGACAGCTTGATGACATCCGTATCTGGCACAAGGCTCTTACCGAGAATGAAATCACACTCATGTACAACTCGGAGAAACCGTAACAGCAAATCATAAATGAAGATGCGGAGGGCCCCGGCAAGAGCCCGGGCCCTCCCTTTTTTAAAAAACAAAAATATGCTAAACAGGTTAGCGGGAACGTGGCTGATTCTTCTGGCCCTGCTGGTATTTTCCTGCGACAGGAATGACCCGGGGCCTGACCCGGGAAGCGTCCAGCTTATAAGGGCCAGGGTAGGAACGGTTTATCTTGATCTGCAGACTGCAGTGACGGATATTCCCTTGGATAAGAATGTGGTGGTTGAATTCAGCAACGTTCTTGACACCGCTTCAGCCCGGAAGAGTGTCGTTCTGAAGAAGGGAGGCACAACTGCAGTTCCTTCATACGTTACTTTTATTGATGACAACAGGACCGTGGTGCTGCAAACAACAGTTAACCTTGATTATCTGGCTGATTATACCCTGGAGATAACATCATCACTCAGGGGCGCGAACAGGGAGACCTTCCCCGGTGTGACCTACAGTTTTAAAACGGTCAACGGGAGAATGCTTATAACTTCGGTTACAGTAAACGGATTGTCGTTCATGCCTCCGGCAAGCCCGCGGAATGTCAGCATGGCAGCTGTATCAATTGTAGTCGATTTTTCTGAAGAGCTGAATCCGGCCGATTACCAGGGATATTTTTATTTCCCGGCCCCTGTTCAGTATTCCCTTTCAGAAAGCAGGCGGAGGGTCACTGTTACCTCAACTGCCGCGCTAGATTACTACAAAAAATATTCGTTTACCGTCACAACCGGGTTGAAGGGTGTCAACGGCTTCACCTTTGACGGTTTCAGCAACAGCTTTTACACCGGCCTTGATCCTGAACCCAAGTTCCCTCTTATAGGTGACGATGAACTGCTTGACCTGGTGCAGCGTCAAACGTTCAGGTACTTTTATGATTTTGCACATCCTGCCAGCGGACTGGCGCGGGAGCGCAACACTTCAGGTGATGTTGTAACCACGGGAGGTTCAGGTTTTGGAATCATGGCAATGGTTGTGGCCATGGAGCGGGGCTTCATCACCAGGGCTGAGGGTCTTGCGCACATTGACAGGATACTTGATTTCCTTGAGACCTGTGACCGTTTTCACGGTGTTTGGCCTCACTGGCTCAACGGCTCCACTGGCCGCATAGTCCCGTTCAGTGAGAAGGATAATGGTGGTGACCTGGTAGAGACCTCGTTTCTTATCCAGGGGCTTATCACCTTCAGGCAGTATCTTGTTGCCGGTGTCCCCGCCGAAAAGCAGATCATTGACCGTATCAATGCTCTATGGCAGGCGGTGGAGTATGACTTCTTTACCCAGGGCCAGAATGCCCTTTACTGGCACTGGTCGCCCAATTACGGCTTCCAGATGAACATGATCCTGCGAGGCTACAATGAAACGCTGATTTGCTACGTGCTGGGAGCAGCTTCACCTGCTCATACAATCAGCAGGGATGCTTACAGGTACGGTTACATGAATGACGGCGCCATAATGAACGGAAGCACCTACTATGGCATCAGGCTGCCGATGGGGTGGGCCTATGGCGGGCCGCTCTTCTTCACACACTATTCGTTCCTGGGGCTTGATCCCCGAAACCTTCAGGATAACTGGGTCAATTACCTCGAACAGAACACGGCTCATTCACTTATTAACTGGAAGCATTGTGAGATCAACCCTTACAACTACGTAGGGTACAGCGGTGATTGCTGGGGACTGACAGCAAGTGACAACCAGCAAGGTTACAGCGCCCACTCTCCCACAAATGACCTTGGGGTCATCACCCCCACGGCAGCCATATCGTCACTGCCATATACCCCGGAACAGTCAATGAATGCAATCAGGCATTTCTATTATATCCTTGGAGACAGGCTATGGGGTGATTACGGCTTTTACGATGCCTTCAATCCTACGGCAGGATGGTGGGCAACATCATACCTGGCCATAGACCAGGGACCGATAATCTGTATGATTGAGAACCATCGCACAGGCCTTCTATGGGAATTGTTCATGTCAGCACCGGAGGTCAGGGCAGGTCTGGATAAACTGGGATTTAAGTACTGAAAGCCTATGAAAAAGATATACTTCATATTTATTTCGGCAATGTTGCTGGCTGCATGTGGTCAGGCTGAACAGCCTCTCTTCCGCTCGCATGGCGGGGTCAGCTATCCTCTGACAGCCGATGATGAGGCAATGCTTGACTCCATTCAGAAAAAGACTTTCCTCTTTTTTATGGGTGAGCACCACCCTGAGTGGGGCATAGTGAAGGACCGTACTGCATCATGGGCGCCGGCAAGCATTGCCTCCACCGGATTTGGCATCCCCTCGTTCGCCATAGGTGCCGAACACGGCTGGATAACGCGTGATGAGGCAGCACAGATAACCCTGAATATGATGAATTTCTTCGTGAATTCCCTTCAGAGCCCTGATACCCTTGCTTCCGGGTACAAGGGATTCTATTACCATTTCCTCCGGATGGACACAGGCCTCAGGGAATGGAGGTGTGAGCTCTCTTCGGTGGATACCGGCCTTCTTATGATGGGGATACTCTTTGCCAGAAACTATTATGACCGCGAAAATGAAGCCGAAAGACAGATCAGGGAACAGGCGTCACGATTGCTTGGCAAAATCGAATGGGATTTCATGATGATGCCTGATACTGGTGAATATGCCCGGCAAATCTCAATGGGCTGGCATCCCGAGTCAGGTCTTCACAATATGGGATGGAGCGGCTACAATGAAGCGCTCTTCCTCTATATCCTTGCCGCAGGCACCGGGCTTGAAAATGCGAAGGAGAGATACAGGTCATGGCTTTCAACCTATCAGTGGAAAACTCCTTACGAAGGGCTTTCACATGTGGCATTCCCTCCGCTCTTCGGCCACCAGTTCTCGTATTGCTTCATTGATTTCAGGGGACTGGCCGATGAGTATATGCGTGAAAAGGGAATAGACTATTTTGAAAACTCCCGCCGGGCAACTTATGTTCAGAGGCAGTATGCCATAGACAATCCGCATGGCTGGGTGGGATATGACTCACTCTGCTGGGGCATTACGGCAAGTGACGGGCCGGGTGACTCGTACAATTTTGATGACAGGGAGTTCCTTGGCTATGCCGGCAGGGGCACCAGCGGACCCGATTACAACTATTTTGATGACGGAACCATTGCTCCTTACGGCCCGCTTTCCTCCCTCCCCTTTGCACCTGAGATAGTTTTACCGACCATAAGGTCAATAAATGAGAAAATGGGAGACAGGATCTGGGGCAGATACGGTTACTATGATTCGTTTAACCTGACTGCAGGATGGGTCAACAATGATTTCATAGGCATTGACCAGGGTCCGATGCTCATAATGATAGAGAACTTCAGGACCGGTCTGGTCTGGAATTACGTGATGAAGGACCCGGTGATCCGGGAAGGCCTCGAAAACCTGGGTTTCTCCTACCTGTAGCATTAACAGAGCCCTTCCTTAAACCGCCAGCAGACACCCGGATCATGAATGACCGAATCAGAAAAACGGAAGCACTGCTGTTGCTCCTTGCACTTGCAACAATTGCTGCAACAGCGCAACAGCGAACGCTGGAGACTTTTGAACAGGTTTCAGGCTGGTCATTTAACATCTCTGATGGGGTCACCCTGACCACCTCGGCGGAGAAAGGAGTCACCGGCAATGCAATAAGGATTGATTATTATTTTACCGAGGGTACCGGGTATGGGGGGATACAAAAGCTTTTCCCCATTGACCTTCCGGAAAACTATGAGTTCACCTTCTGGCTTAAAGCCGAATCACCTTCGAACAATTTCGAGATAAAATTCATTGACAGCACAGGGAATAATGTCTGGTGGGTCAATAACCGAAACTATAATTTCCCGGGTGATTGGACCAAAATCCGCATCAAAAAGCGGCACATCAGTTTTGCATGGGGGCCGACGGAGGATCACGATTTGAATCGGGTAGACAGGATTGAGTTCACGGTCGCTTCCTTTGTGGGAGGGAAAGGGACACTGTGGCTTGATGACCTGAAGTTCGAGCCCCTTCCTCCCGAAACGGACGATTTTCCCGATCCTGCTGTCAGCGCTTCATCCTCAGCCAGGCATCACAGGTCCGTGCTGGTGACTGACGGTTCCGGTGAAACCTTCTGGCAGAGCAGGAAGGGAGGACAGCAGAAAATCACATTTGATTTCAAAGGCAGGCGGGAGTTTGGCGGACTTCTTATTGAATGGCTTGAAGGGAGCCATGCCAAAGCATTTGACGTTTTCCTGTCATCAGACGGCAAAAAATGGGAGAAGGCATACTCGGTCAGCTCCAACCATGGAAGCACCAGCGTAATCAGACTTCCGGAAGCAGAGGCAGCTTTTCTGCGGATTGACCTTCTGAAACCGGCCAATGGCAGATTCTATGGCATCAGGGAGATAAAAATTCCTGACGTGAAAAGCACCCTCACACCCAATGATTTTGTAATGTATGCTGCCAAAAACTCACCTGCAGGCAGTTATCCTGGTTATTTCAGCAGGCGTGCCTCGTACTGGACCGTCACCGGGGTTAGCAGTGACACAAAGGAGGCGCTTATAAGCGAGGACGGCATGGTGGAGGCGGAGAAGGCACGCTTTTCACTGGAACCCATGCTGAAAATAGGGGATACGGTTGTCAATCACAGCAACGTCAATCCTGTACAGGGAATGGGTTTCCCGGGGTATACCAGTGATTTTGTATTTCTTCCCTCGGTGGAGTGGCGCCACAACGGGATCAGATTCGTGACCGGCGTTTCCTCTGGCGGCAATCCCGATGACAATTCTGAGCTTTACACAGGGTACTGGTTTGAAAACACCACCTCAGGACCCCTGGATTTCGAGTTTTACCTTTTGCTCCGCCCGTATCAGGTTAATCCTTATTACCAGTTCCTTAACACCGTTGGTGGTGTTGGCAGGATAATGACACTGAGAGAGATCAGCAAAGGCCTGATATCGGTTGACGGCAAGACAGTCCGGCTGACGAAGGAGTATGATTCCTTCGGTGCCGCCATGTTCGATGAGGGCAATCCCGTTGAGATGATCGAAAAAGGGGAGATGCCCGTCTCTTTGAGCGTGACGGACCCTTCAGGCATGGCTGGCGGGGTAATAAAGTACCGGATGCATCTTGATGCAGGAGAATCAGAAGAGCTTTTCGCCGTCATTCCTTATCACACGATATTGCCTGAAGCGGGCACTGAAGCTGTAGCCGGAGCGCCTGCCGGTGAAATCCGGGCCGGCATGTCAGCTCAGGTCAGCACAGCCTTGGCATCTGGTAAGGGTAGCGGACTTTGCTCCCTGCCTCAGACAACAGCTGCAGTACATGAGAGGTTTTTCGCGTCGGCGGACTACTGGAACAATAGGACGGGCCACATCCGTTTTGACCTCCCTCCGTCGGCCGACAGGCTGGTTGACACCTGGCGGTCAAATTTGGCATACATACTGATCAACCGCGACAGGGCCGGCATCCAGCCTGGCTCCCGATCATATGACAGGAGCTGGATACGTGACGGCTCGCTGACATCCTCAGCACTCCTCAAATCAGGCATTGTCACCGAGGTGAGGGAGTTCATTGAATGGTATGCCGCGCACCAGTACGAGAGCGGCAAAGTGCCATGCGTGGTCGACTCCAGGGGTCCGGATCCCGTGCCGGAGAATGACAGCCATGGCCAGCTCATTTATCTCATACGCGAGTATTTCAATTTCACCGGTGACACCACCTTTCTGAGGGCAATGAATCACCATGTGATCAAAGCCGTTGATTACATCGGGTCGCTTGTTGCGCAGAGATCAACTGACCACTTCAGGAACGGAAATGACAGCATCAGGGCTTATTACGGTCTTGTGCCAGAATCCATCAGCCATGAGGGTTATTCGGCGAAGCCCATGCACTCATACTGGGATGATTTCTTCATTTTGAAGGGGCTGAAGGATGCGATTGAGATCCAGGCC
>DAIDJT010000141.1 GCA_027451265.1 Bacteroidales bacterium
TTGCAGGCGCCACCGGCCAGGGAAAGTCAGTGGGGCTTAATGCAATCATAACCTCTCTGCTCTACAAAAAGCACCCTGCCGAGCTGAAGTTTGTGCTCATTGACCCAAAACGGGTTGAACTGCCGCTGTACGCGAAGATCGAACGCCACTTCCTGGCGAAGCTTCCCGGTGAGGAAGATGCAATTGTCACTGACACAAAAAAGGTGATCAACACGCTCAACTCGCTGTGCATACTGATGGATCACCGCCTGGAACTGTTGAAACTGTCGCAGACAAGGAACATCAGGGAGTATAATGACAGGTTCATTGCCCGCCGGCTCAACCCGGAGAAAGGGCATGACTTCATGCCATATATTGTGCTCATTATTGACGAGTTTGCCGATCTCATCATGACATCGGGCCGCGATGTTGAGGCCCCCATCGGCCGGCTTGCCCAACTCTCCAGGGCAGTGGGCATCCACCTTATCATATCAACACAGAGACCTTCGGTCAGCATCATCACCGGCTTCATCAAGGCCAACTTCCCCTCAAGAATTGCCTTCAGGGTATTCTCAGGGGTTGACTCCCGCACAATACTTGACACAACAGGGGCAGACAGACTGGTGGGCCGCGGTGACGCACTCATCTCACAGGGTGGCGAACCCATCAGGGTGCAGTGTGCGTTCATTGACACCCCGGAGATAGAGGAGCTCACAGAGTACATCGGCTCCCAGCAGGGATACCCCGAAGCCTTCCACCTGCCTGAATATGTGGGCGACGAAGATACCGGCAACGGCAATAACGAGGTTGATCTCAAAAAACGTGATCCTCTCTTTGACGAGGCAGCCAGGCTGGTGGTACAGCATCAGCAGGGATCCACATCACTTATCCAGCGAAGGATGCAACTGGGCTACAACCGGGCCGGCCGCATAATAGACCAGCTGGAAGCTGCCGGCATAGTGGGTGCCTTTGAGGGAAGCAAGGCCCGGGAGGTGATTGTGCAGGACCCGCAAACATTGGAACAGATTTTGAAGAGGCTTGATGAAGAAAATCTGTAAAATGAAATTGACAAGGTTAATACTTCTTCTCGCTCTTCTTCCGGTGGCTGTTATGGCACAGAAAGACCCCGAGGCAGTAAAGGTGCTTTCGGAGTTCAGCAAAAAGGCCGCCGCAGCTCCTTCGGTCAGGCTTGATTTTGACATCGTGGCCTATGATTCAAAGGAAGACGATGAGACGGAAATGAAGGGTAACGCGGTGATCAGCGGCGACAAATACAGGCTGACCCTGCCTGACAATAATATCTGGGCCGACGGAAAGGCTGTTTGGAATTACATGCCGGATGCAAAAGAGGTGACCGTCACTGAACCGGATCCGTCCGATGAGTCATTCATGTCGAAACCTTCGCTTCTCTTCTCAATGTACGAAAAGGGATACAAGGTAAGGCTGCTCGAACAGAACCTGACGGAATGGATCATTGATCTTTACCCTGAAGACATTAGGATTAACCTTGTTCATATCAGGCTGGCCATCGGAAAGACTCTTCATGATCTCAGATCAGCCGAGTACAAGACCAAGGATGGCATGACCGTTACGCTGACGGTGTCAAAATATGACCTCTCATTCCGCCCGCCCGAAGGATACTTTGTCTTCAACCTGGTTGATCACAAGGGTGTGGAGGTGATAGATATGAGATAATCCCGGGTATTTTAAGACCGGCCCAGGCAGAGTTGCATCAGAAGATACTCACGGCAGAATTGCATCAGAAGATACTCCCGGCAGAATTGCATCAAAAGATACTCACGGCAGAATTGCATCAGAAGATACTCCCGGCAGATTGCCACAAAAAACAGAAAGCCAATGATGAATCCGGGAAATATTAAAGTGCTAGTCACCATAATCCTGGTGCTCCTGGTGCTTTATTTCATTCTTCGTGCCAGGACGGAAAGGATCAAACGCCGCCGTGACGGGCATCAGTCGAGGTTCAGGCGCGAACGTTGAATTCCTGTGCCTGACTACATGGCAAGGTCTCTGGTGACCCTTCCGATAATCTCTGCTTCAATGTCAGCAGCAGCATCATCGATGGCCTGTGCTTCCGTTACGAGCTCTGCAGCCTTTGCCCTGTCCTTCAAACCTTTGACATTAATCCTTACATTCAGGAAGGCCCCCCTGATGCATGCCCTTACAGCCAGGACACCTACGGCACCGTCGGTGACCGAATTCGGATTGCCTTTTGCAGTCATCTCCCTGAGCAGGTCAAATACCCTGAAGGCTTCCTTCATTACAGTCAGAGGAACCAGTGATGCATTAAGGGTAGCTGCCTCCACCGCTGCTGCCCTGGCAGCCTTTTCCTCATCGCTCTTCTTTGGCATCTCGAAAGCTTTGAGTATGCTGTTGTAGGCCTCGGTATCCTCATCAACCAGCTCAAGGAGCCGTTTCTGGAGCACAACACCCTGCTCAGCCCATGATGCAAATTCTTCCCACCGTTCATCCCAGCCCCGCTTATGTGAGGAAAGGTTGGCCACCATCGTTCCAAGTGCGGCACCAAGTGCACCCATGGCTGCCGAGACGGAGCCGCCACCCGGCGCAGGTGACTCGGAGGAGGTCTCCCATACAAACGCTGAAAGTGACAGGTCAACAAGCCTGTTTCTGCCCTTATCCCTCAGTATGTACTCAATAATCTTTTCTTCCGGTTTGAAAGGCCTCAGCTCAGAAAGTCCCATTGACCTGATTGCAGTGTTTATGAGTTCTTCATCTGAGACACCTGCTGATCTCTGCTGGCGGTGCAGGAAGTAACGCCCGGCGTCAAGCATGGCCTTCAGCGGGATAAGGCCCACCAGCTCTGACCCGGTGACCCTTACGCCACGGGCATCTGCCTTGCGGCAGACCTCGTCAAAGGCCACATGAACCGGGGTGACACCGATGTTGGTAAGATTCATTGAGATCTGTGCAAAGCCATACTCGGGGATAAACCATCCGATTGCCTTTACAGCCTTAAGTGAACCGGGTATCATTACCGGATTCCCATCCTCATCCTTCACAATCTTGCCGGTGATGGGATTGCCCTCACGTTTCTCGCGGCCCCTTTCCCTGACATCAAAGGCAATTGAGTTTGCCCTGCGCACCGATGTTGTATTGAGGTTTGCATTAAATGCTACAAGGAAATCACGGGCTCCCACAATAACTGCACCGGCTCCTGCATCAAACCGGGCAGGGCCGAAGTCGGGTTTCCATGCAGGATCCTCCAGCTTTTTCCTTAGTCCTTCGTACTCCCCTGCCCTGACGTTTGCAAGGTTTCTTCTCTTCTCCTCGAAAGCGGCTGACTCATAACAATAGACAGGCAGTGACAGCTCTTCTCCTATCCTGCGTGCAAGGCCGCGGGCATACTCAGCCGCCTCTTCCATTGTCACTCCCGATACGGGGACGAGCGGGCACACATCAGTGGCTCCCATCCGTGGATGAGCCCCTGAGTGGTATGCCATGTCAATGACCTGCGCGGCTTGCCTGACAGCTCTGAAGGCTGCCTCGCAGACAGCTTCCGGCTCACCCACGAAGGTCACTACGGTACGGTTGGTGTCCCTTCCCGGGTCAACATCAAGCAACATGACCCCTTCAACCGATTCGATCTCATCGGTAATCTGTTTTATTTTTCCCATGTCGCGCCCCTCGCTGAAGTTGGGTACGCATTCTATAAGACGGCTGTTTATCATGATATTTGCGAATTGCGATTTGCGATGTGCGATGTGTGATTGGAGACCACCTCCCCGTTCAGGATCACGGTCTCCACCAGGTTACTGCCATATGCATATGGCAGGAATTCGTATGAAGGTATCTTCTTCGTAATGAACAGATTCGCCTTTTTGCCCACTGTTATCGATCCGTGCGTTTCTGACAGCCCCATTGCATATGCAGCATTGACTGTCACGGCATTTATTGCCTCCTCCGGCAGAAGCCTAAGCCTGATGCACCCCAGTGAAACCACCAGCTTCATGTTGCCGGAGGGCGATGAACCGGGGTTGTAATCGCTTGCCATCGCCAGGGGCAGTCCTGCATCTATCATTTTACGGGCAGGAGGATTGGTCATCCCCAGGAAGAAAGCTGCGCCGGGCAGCAGTGTTGGCATGGTTCCGCTCCCAAGGAGAGCTGCAATCTCATCATCACCGGTGAACTCGAGGTGGTCAACCGATAGTGCCCCGTGTTCAACTCCTGTTTGTATCCCGCCGGAGAAGTCAAGTTCGTTGGCATGAATCTTCGGGCGCATGCCGTGCCGTGCGCCGGCTTCAAGGATGCGGGCAGTCTCCTCCGGCGTGAAGAAACCGCGGTCACAGAACACATCTATATAATCGGCCAGTCGTGCGGCAGCCACCGCCGGTATCATCTCTTCCACTATCAGGTTCACATAACCGCGTCTGTCATCACGATACCCGGCCGGCACGGCATGCGCCCCGAGAAAAGTTGACCTGACCGTCACCGGCGACTCCTCCCTTATTCTCCTGATCACCCTGAGCATCTTCAGCTCATCCTCCGTGGTAAGACCGTAGCCGCTTTTGATCTCGACGGCGCCGGTACCAAATGAAATCACCTCCCGCACCCGCTCCATTGACTGCCTGAATAGCTCATCCTCCGAAGTCTCATGCAGCAGCTTGGCCGAGTTGAGGATTCCTCCTCCCCTCTTTGCAATCTCCTCGTATGACAACCCCCGTATCTTGTCAGTGTATTCCTTCTCCCGGCTGCCGGCATAAACCAGGTGTGTGTGCGGATCACAGAATGCGGGAAAAACATACCCTCCCCCGGCGTCAAGCCCCGGGATTACACTGCTGAATGCGGGTATTGTTTCAGGCGGGCCGAATCCTGCTATGATTCCGTCCTCTATAAGAAGCCACCCGTTCTCAATCACAGGCAGTACTGCCATATCCTTTCCGGCTGTGAAAGCCACACTCTCTTCCCTGGTCTGCACCAGCATACCCGTGTTGTAAATGATCAGGCTCATGGCACCGGTTTTTAAGGTCCACTAATGTAGCAATATTAAAATAATTAGGATATGAGCATCATTTTTCTTTAACTTTACTTTCCTCACAAAAATGAAACCTATGAAAAAACTCACTTTAATGCTGTTGACCGGACTCCTCGCCTCCTCATTGATGGCCCAGGAGACCAAGACAGGATGGAACTTCGGTGCACTGCCGGCAGTCACTTACAGTACCGACCAGGGGTTCCAGTACGGGGCACTTGTGAACCTTTTCGACTATGGCGACGGTTCAATCTACCCTGATTATTACCACAGGATTTACGTCGAAGCCTCCACCTTCACCAAGGGAAGTTCCATCCTCAGGGTGATGTATGACTCCGACTACCTCATCAAAGGAATCAGGTATGCGGTTGACCTGAGCTACATGCCAGACTTTGCATATGACTTCTACGGATTCAACGGATTTGCGTCGGTATACAACAAGAAATGGGTTGATGACGAAATGAATCCCGATTACAGGAGCCGCCTCTTTTATGCCATGCAGAGACATCTGTTCCGCTTCAAAAATGACTTCATCGGTAATATCGGTGAGAACAACTGGCACTGGAATGCCGGACTCAGCATCCAGAATTTCAAGGTAAGAGATCTGAATGTTGATAAATTCAATAAGGGGAAGGACCCGGAAGATCCCAAATATCTTGATCCGGATGAACCCACACTTTATGAATACTATAAAAATTCCGGGTTGCTGACATCCGAGGAAGCCGACGGAGGCTGGATCACCGGAATAAAGGGTGGTATTTCCTATGACTCCCGCGATCAGCGCGCATGCCCCATGAACGGTATCTGGGCAGAGACAGGCATAGAGGTGGTGCCCGAATTCCTGGGAGCTGAATCGTCTTTCGGGAAGTTTTACTTCACCTGGAGACAGTATTTTACTCTGAAGGAAAATGATCTGAGTTTCGCCTACAGGCTGGGCTACCAGCAGACACTGTTCGGTGACGTTCCCTTCTATTACCAGGGCCAGGTAATTGTGTCAGAGCTGAGGGGAGCACTCTCAGAAGGCCTTGGCGGCAGCAAGACGATCAGGGGTTTGCTGAGGAACAGGGTTATCGGTGACGGCTTTGCATACGGAAATGCAGAGCTACGCTGGAAAATGCTCCGGTTCAAATTCATCAACCAGAACTGGTACCTCGGAACCAACTACTTCTTCGATGCCTGCCAGGTGACATCACAGATTGATGTTGATGTGACTGACCTTGAGAATTACCTTGAAGGCAGCGCTGCCGATTACTATATCGGGGGTAAAGACAAACTCCATATGGCTGCAGGTCTTGGCTTGAAGCTCGTCATGAACGAAAACTTCATCATCTCGGCTGACATCGGTAAGGCGCTGAAGGAACAGGACGGGGATATGGAGTTCTATATCGGGCTTAACTACCTGTTTTAGGAGTCTTGCGGTCACGCGGTCACGCGGTCTTGCGGTCTTGCGGTCTTGCGGTCACGGTGAAAACTGCAAGACTGCAGGACAGCAAGACGGAGCGAAGCGCCAGACCTTCAGACCTGAGACTTTTGGACTTTCAGACCTATCCTGTCAGAAACGCTGCAGGAAAAATGCAAGCGTGGTGCCAAAGTAATTGCCGAGTGTATACCCGATCACACCCCCGGCTATACCGGTTACAATCACATCCTTGTTCTTAAGTGCATTGGCAACCAACGGAACAAAAGGCGGTGAGAAAATAAATGCCGTGGCTGTAATGAGGAAATTGTCAGCATCTATCCTGAATATTTTCGCCAGGATTATGTGAAGAAACAGGGATCCGAAGTAACACCATGAGATAAACAACACCAGGTCCATCATTCCCTTGGTGAACATTGTCCTCAGATCAGACATTGAAGCTACTGTCAGTGAGAATACCAGAATCAGGTACATACCCAGCTGGAATGTCTTCTTTATCTGGTTTATGGGTCTGTACAGTGATGCAAGGATTCCGAGGGTTGTGATTGTAAGCACCATCC
>DAIDJT010000142.1 GCA_027451265.1 Bacteroidales bacterium
TCCCTGCAAAATACAGGCCCGTAAAAGGCCTTGACGTGGCACGGGCCATGATTGCTGCCGCGAAGCTCGAAGAACCGGGCTTCAGGGTATATCATTTCAAAGAGATGATGGCTCTTGTCAGCAGCAGGAAAGCCTGAATCGGTGAAAAACAGGCAGAAACGGGCCGAATTGAGGGCTTTACCAAAAATAAGAAATATGACTATGAATACTGATCACGAGGTGCTTCAGTCAACCGGGTTTACCATCAGGGAAGGCAGGGAGGAGGACTTCCCGTCATTACTGGCACTCATTAAGGAACTGGCAGAGTATGAGAGGTCGCCTGATGCCGTGACCAATACTGTGGAACAGATGGAGCAGGAGAAGAATCACTTCCGCTGTTTCGTTGCCGAGAGCCCAGAATATGGCATAGTGGGCATGGCCCTTTATTTTTTTGCCTATTTTACCTGGGTGGGGAAATCGATCTACCTTGAGGATATCATTGTGAGCAGGGAGTTCCGGAACCGGAAAATAGGTGCAGCCCTCATGAGGAGGGTTATGCAGGAGGCCAGGGACGAGAACTGCAAGCGTGTGCGGTGGCAGGTGCTCAACTGGAATGAGCCGGCCATCAGTTTCTACAGGAAGTGCGGTGCAGAGATCAACAGCGACTGGCTGAACTGCACCTTCGACGAAAAGGGGATCGCTCTCTTCAACGAAATGATGTCATGAATGAAAATTGACTTGAAACATCGGGCAGACAGATTTGCCGGAGCACCGGGAACAAGCTCAGGCAGAACAGTAAGGGTCATCCTGCTGATATCACTGGGATTCATTCTGAAAACCGCAACCAGCTGCATTGATCCGGCGGAATGGGATCATGAGTTCAGTTTCAACAAAATTACCGTCAAAAACCTCGACAATTCCGGAATCTATCCCACGGAGACCGACAGTGATATCATGTATGCCACGGCAGTGGCTTTCACTGTGACACTTTCCGACGAGACAATCCTGGCGTCAGGTGTTAACAGGCGAAGCAATTGCAGCTTTACCATGTTCACCCCTGCCTCCGCCGAGCCTCCGGAACCCAGGTATTATCCGCTGAACCGGATCACAGGGATCAACATAGTCACACTTGAGGCGATGTCAACCGGGATTCCTGCCGGAACAGATGTTACGGGGCTGTTTGTAGCAATGGTGCCCCAGTTCAAAACACCTGGTTTCCTTTACATTGATTCCGGGGAGCTTCTTTCAGCCATAGACCAGGATTTTTACCCCGGTGATCCGTCTGTCACTTTTCTGTTGTTCTGCAGGGAGGAAATTTCAAGTGACAATGCGCAGTTTGAAATCACCATAACCCTGTCGGACGAAAGCACACTGTCTGCAACTACCAACCTGATAACAATTGTCAGGAACGAATAGTACATACGCAATGAGACGCTGTGCCACAATAATGCTGTTCCTTCTGCCTGCGCTTGCCGCCTCTTCCCTCCTTCCGGCCCAGGGCCGGTTCATCGAGAAGAAACAGGCATCACTCTGGTTCGGCGTTAGGGATATAACCCGAGACAGCCTGGCTAACGGCGCCAACTTAGATTTCCTGAACTACCTTCACTCCTCGGATGAGATGGCTGAGTACCAGTATCTGGGGCTCTCCGCACATCTCTGGTTCCGGGGCAACTGGGAGGCTGACATCAAGGTGGCCATGTATGATGATTTTGCGCCTACCAGCCTGAACATCAAAGCTATATGGATGCCACGTAAATACCTGGGTTTTACGGCTGGATTCTACAGCTATCCCCAGCTGATGAATGAGTTTAACATGTTCCACCGCCTGTCCGACGAAGGGTGGTTCGGTGACACGGACAGCAACTTCAGGCAGAGGCGAATTCATGAGACAGGAATCATGGCGGGTGTGGCAATGCCGGTAAACTATCGTATTATAAACCTTACCCTTTACCTGAATGGCGGTATCAGCACGCTTTCGAAATTCAATGAGAAGGTGACCCAGAAAATGATCAATGGTAACATGAGGCGTGAGATCAGGTACAGCACGAAGAACTCCCCGGCCTTCTTCTTCTTCCCCGAAGCAGAACTGGGCCTGGATTGTTTCAGGATTGGCAATTCAACGCTGGGAGTCAGAGGCCATGCCAGCTGGTTTACAGTCAAAAGGTCAGTTGATTACAACAGAACAACCTGGGAATGGACTTATGACAACCCAATGCAGGAAGAGGTTGATAATCCGGCCCACCGGTTCACAAAATTTGAAATTGACGCAGGTATTTATGTTACCTGGCAATAGTTATTGCATTTTCAAGCCTGATCCACCCTGTTCAGAGGCTGTATCATTCATTCTGTCACATGATTCAGTTCAATATCGTGATCCGGATCAGCCAAACAAACATAAAGAAATTCAAATGAGTCCCGTAAGCCAGCGCCACGGGATTTTTTGTTTCTTTCTGACACAGATAGGAATAAAAACATTACTTTAACGGGGCAGAGCAGTCGGATTGTCGCAAGCACCCCCTGGTGCAGCCCGCCTGGCAGGAGCTTACTGATTTCATGGCAATTAGGTCAGACCATACGGAACAGTTGCATTCGTACCTCGCACTCCGGAAGGCAGTAGGCTGGATCGGCATCTTCCTTCCCTTTGTGCTGGTGCTGGGTAACTTAATCCTCTACGGTGACCGGAAGGTTCTCACGAACATGAGCGTTTATTATCATACAGGTATGCGCGATGTATTTGTGGGGGCCATTTGTGCAATTGCCCTTTTCCTGTTCTTTTACAAGGGATATGACCGGTGGGATAATGTCTCGGCAGACATTGCCGGTGCATGTGCACTCGGTGTTGCCTTTTTCCCGACAGTGGAGGATGGTCCGTGGGACTGGATTGCCTGGGTGCATTTCACCTCTGCCGCATGCTTCCTGGTGATCCTGGCGCTGATATCAATCTTTTTGTTCACCCGCGGAGACAGGCACCCCACAGTGATGAAGAAGAAGAGGAACCTGGTGTACCGGGTGTGCGGCATTGTAATGCTGGCCGCACTGGCTTCCATTGAGATCTATTTCCTGTTCTTTGACGGTATCAATTCCGATTCAAGATTCGTGCTTATTGCAGAGACCGTCACTTTAATGGCATTCGGCATCTCGTGGTTGACCAAGGGAGGGACGCTCTACCCGGATAAACCGATTAAAAAAGACTATATGGAAAACGAAGAAAAACTAATCAGGGTATTCGTCGGTCCGGAACCCACAGCCCTCCTGATGCTGGAGATGCTTGAAGAGACAGGTGTCAAGGGATTGATGAAGAATGACTCAGGTCTCGGATACCTGGGAGCCGTGCCGCCGGTAATGGATCTTTATATCATGGAAGAGGACCTGGAGAAGGCAACTCCGCTTATTAACGACTTCAGGGAGAAACATGATCCCGGAAAGGAGTCTTAAACCAAGCCCCTATATGAAAAGAGTATTATCATCTGCGGCAATCATCGTGGCGCTGGTTGTCGTCTCATGCAACGTTTCAACTCAAACATCTGATATGATTATTACCAATGCAAGGATCTGGACGGGGAACGCGGACCAGCCATATGCCGAGGCTATGGCGGTCTCAGGTGACACGATAGTTGCCATCGGCAGCAACCGCGAAGTGATGAGGTACAAATCCGGATCCGGCACTGTAATTGACCTTGGCGGAAGGTTTGTTACCCCGGGATTCATTGACTCACACGTTCACCTGTTGCAGGGAGGGTCGAACCTCGCCTCGGTGCAGTTGAGGGACGCCTCCACCCCGGAGGAGTTCACCAGGCGCATAAAAGAGTATGCGGCCACGCTGAAACCCGGGACATGGATTCTCGGCGGCGACTGGGACGGGATGGGCTGGGAGAGCCTGCCCCACCGCGACTGGATTGATTCGGTCACTCCTGACAACCCGGTCTTTGTCTCCCGCCTCGACGGGCATATGGCTTTAGCCAACACAGCAGCCATGAGGCTTGGAGGCGTTGACCGCAGAGTGCGGGATGTCAGCGGCGGGACAATTGAGAGAGACTCCCGCGGCGAACCGACCGGCATTTTCAAGGACAATGCAATGGATATGATATATGCGAAAGTGCCGCCTGCATCGGATGAAGAGGTTGACCGTGCTCTTGTTGCCGCAATGAAATACCTTGCCTCCAATGGTGTCACCTCGGTGCATGCCGTTGATGCAGCGACCTATGCCGACGGCATCGCCCGTGTTCGCGCCAGTGGCGGACAGATAACGCGTATATACTACATGCAGACTATCAGCCGCTGGAAGGATCTTAAGGATCAGATTGAACGCGAAGGAAAGGGAGACAGATGGGTCAGCACCGGAGGGGTGAAGGGATTTGTCGACGGCTCGCTGGGCTCACATACTGCAGCATTCCTTAAGCCTTATACTGATCTTCCGACTGACACCGGGCTTTTCGTTAACACGGAGGAAGACCTCTACAGATGGATTTCAGATGCTGACAAGGCCGGTCTGCAGGTGGTTATTCATGCCATCGGTGACCGTGCCATTAACACTCTTCTGAATATTTACGAGAGGGTTGCGTCGGAGAACGGCGAGCGCGATCGCAGATTCAGGATTGAGCATTCACAACACATTGCCTTCGCTGATATTCCGCGATACGGAAAGCTTGAGGTGATTGCCAGCATGCAGCCATACCACGCTATTGACGACGGCCGGTGGGCCGAAGGATACATCGGCCCGGAGCGGATCAGGACTACCTATGCATTCCGGTCACTGATCGACAGCGGGGCAACGCTTGCATTCGGGAGCGACTGGTTCGTTGCACCGGCAACACCGCTCGAAGGGATTTATGCCGCTGTAACCCGAAGGACACTTGACGGCAAGAATCCTGATGGCTGGGTCCCTGAGCAGAAGATCACCGTTGATGAGGCGCTGAAGGCATATACAATTAATGCCGCCTATGCATCGTTCGAGGAGGATTCCAAAGGCACCCTTGAGCCGGGCAAACTGGCTGACTTCGTGGTGCTTGACCACGATCTTACTGCTATAGACCCGGTTGAAATATGGGATATGAAGGTTCAGCAGACGTGGGTAGGCGGGAAAAAGGTGTTTGACCGCACTGAAGAACTTTAACCGGAGAGCAAGAGATGGTTAACAGATATCTTATCAGGGCAGCGGCTGCAATCGTGCTGATGATGCCGGTCCTGAACTTTCAGAACACAAATGCCCAGATGAAGAGAGCCAGAGACTACGGAATAGAGATAGGCATACTGCGTACCGGCAGTTTCAATGCCATAACGGATGTGCCCGGTGTAAAGGTGGGCCATGTGACACTGAAGGAGGGTGACTCGGTAAAAACAGGAGTCACAGCTATCCTTCCCCATGACGGAAACATCTTTCAGCAGAAGGTCCCTGCCGGTATCTTTGTGGGTAACGGGTTCGGAAAGCTGACAGGCTACACCCAGGTGGAAGAGCTTGGCAACCTGGAGACCCCGATAGTTCTGACCAACACGCTGAGTGTGCCGGCGGCCGCCGCAGCCGTCATTGAGCATACGCTGTCACAGCCCGGCAACGAGGGTGTGATGAGCGTAAATGCCGTGGTGGGTGAGACCAATGATGCCAGGCTCAATGACATCAGGGGCAGGCATATAACGAAGGAACATGTGCTGGAGGCCATCGGCAAGGCGGCCGCGGGTCCTGTTGCAGAAGGAAATGTTGGTGCCGGCACCGGAACAGTGTGCTTCGGCTTCAAGGGGGGGATCGGCACGGCATCCAGAATTCTTCCTGCGAAGAGAGGCGGGTTCACCGTCGGGGTGCTCGTGCAAACGAACTACGGAGGCATCCTGCAGATCAACGGGGTGCCGGTCGGACAGGAGCTCGGCCGTTACAGCTTCAGGAACAACGTGGATGAGTACAAGGAAGACGGGTCATGCATGATTGTTGTCATGACCGATGCACCTCTGACTTCAAGGAACCTTAAGAGGCTTGGTTCCAGGGCTTTTGCCGGCATGATGCGGACAGGAGCATCCGGCTCCAACGGCAGCGGCGATTATGTAATCGCCGTATCCACGGCTGAGGAACTGCGTATCCCCTACTCTTCCGGATCGATATACGAGGAGTGGCGGGAGATCAGGAATGATGAGACGGACCTGCTTTTCCAGGCTGCAGCCGAGGCAACCGAGGAAGCCATCATAAACTCGCTCTTTGCTGCGGAGACCACGAAGGCAAGGAATGGCATGACCGTAGAGGCACTGCCAGTGGAGAAGACCCTGGAGATACTCCGGAAATACAACAGGCTGAAGGAAAAATGATCACCGGGACGATATGCACTTGCAACAAACAGGCTGCCGCCTGGCTAAAATTAATTCAATGAGAACAACCGCTATATTTCTTGCCTGCCTTCTGATAGTTTCATGTACAACAAAACAACCTGCAGTTACTATGTTTAAAGGGCTTGATTCATTGCTTAACGCGGAATTCCAGGCAGGAGAGCCCGGAGGCGCGGTACTTGTCATGAAGGGAGACAGCACTGTTTATCTTAAATGCTCCGGACTTGCCGACCTGGTGACCGGGGAGAAGATCACCCCTCAGACCCTCTTCAATCTCGGATCCATCTCAAAGACCTTCGTAGCCAACGGTATACTGATACTACAGGAGGAAGGAAAACTCTGGGTGGCAGATCCCCTGAGCAAATATTTCCCTGAGTTTAAAAGCAGGGAGATAGCAGACAGGGTGACTGTGATGCACCTGCTGACCCACACTTCCGGGTTGCCTGACAACAGGCCTGTGAGCGAGAACCCTGAGTTTTTCCTCACCGCGAAGGACTACGAGAACTGGGCCCCGGTGATGGAGACGGAGAAGCTGGTTTTTGAGCCTGGCAGCAGATATGAATATTCCAATCCCGCGTTCAACTGCCTGGCGCTGATAATAGAGAAGGTCAGCGGGCAGAAGTGGCAGGATTTCAT
>DAIDJT010000143.1:0-3481 GCA_027451265.1 Bacteroidales bacterium
GCACATTCCTTATCCGCTTCTCATACTGATCCGGCACTGTTACCATGATTGTCTCCTTGAACAGACCTTCGTCCTTCAGGAAGAAAAAGGCAAGGAAGGTTATTGCCACAAATGCGACTATCAGCTTGCGGACTACAGTAACAATATTTCCTGCCACATCAGTAAGGGATGCAGGATTCAGGATATTGGTAATTGTGGTGACAGCTATATCATAGAGCGTCTTGTCAGCCGGCATTTCCCTGTATATCTTCCTGACAGCAACATCAAGCCTGTCAAGCTGGTCACGGAGACCCTGCACTATGGAACCGGCGTCGAAACCGGAAAGGGCATCAATCTGACTGCTCACCAGCGGGATGAAGATGACAAAGAACAGTGCCAGGAGCCCGTAGAGCATCAGGAGAGTCAACAGCGAGCTGAGGGCTTTCGGAAACCTGAACTTCCAGAGGTGAATGCCATTCAGCAGGTCAACCACCGGCCTGCCAATCAGCGAGATCACCCCCGCCGCAAGGACATAGGCAATTATGTTCCGGAAATACCAGAAAAGGTATACCATCAATGCCAGACCAATAATAATCAATATGTTACGTAAGGTTGTATTCATTGTTCAGCGGTGGTCAGGTTATATACTTTCAGCGCATTACCTGGCGCATGAAACACAATTATCTCAAAATTATAAATAATTCCCGGTTAAACAACCGGACAAAATAAAATGCCATATTGTCATGTGTAATTTTAAATTACATGCCATTATGTCACCATTTCAGATACGGCACATGAATTGAAATATTGAGGGTGTAAATGCAAATAAAGTCTAACAATATAAAAAAGGAGGTCGTTATGTTACCAATGATTACCAGGAGGAATTACAAACCGCTTACGTTGTCGGATTTCCTCAATGAAGATTTCTTCCCCACATTTACCAGGTCGTCAACAAGTCTTCCGGCCGTGAACATAAGGGAAGACGAAAAGGCATTCTATCTTGAGCTTGCCGTTCCCGGCATGGACAAGAAGAACCTGAAGATTGAAGTGAAGGATGATGTGCTCACCATCTCTGCCGAGCAGAAGGAGGAAAAGCAGGAGGATCTTGAGGGTTACAGGCGCAGGGAGTTCAGCTACAGCTCATTCTGCCGCAGTTTCTACCTGCCCGAAGATGTCAGTGGCGAGAGAATTGGTGCCACCTACAGGGACGGTATACTGAATGTGGAGATACCCAAGCTTGAGGAAGAGAAGAAGAAGGAAAAGATCCGTACAATCAGTATCTCGTAATTTGTCATAAGATTACAGGTTGGTTTTTGAAAACGGAAAAGACAGGCCGCAGGGCCTGTCTTCCTTTTTTTGTAAATGCTGATGTGCGGTTCAACCCGCCTGTTCTGTCACCGACTCCTCGGTGAGCTTTTGTGCGAACCGCTCACCGTATTCCAGCAGCGATTGTTCCTTGCTTTTTTCGGGGATGAACTTGTATGCTACCGGCTCACCGTAATAATTCAGTTTCAGGTTTTTCAGCATCCCTGCTATCAACCCCGGAGCTTCACCGCTCCACCCGTATGATCCGAAGGAGCCGGCCAGTTTGCCCCTGTCGCGCAACGGGCTGACCACAGCAGCCAGCTTGTAGACCGGTAGCAGGGTATTCTGGTTGATTGTTGGTGATCCGACGATTACTCCGTCGGCAACGGTAAGCTTCGAGTCCATCTCCCCGATATCTGCCTTTTCGATATCCATCACCTCAACCTCAACACCTTTTACCTTCGATGCGCCGGCTGCAATGAGCCTGGCCATCTCAGCCGTGTAGCCGTAGGCCGACACGTATGTTACCAGGAGTCTCTTCATGCCTGACCTTTCAACGAGGGCAAGGTATTCCGCTGAAAGCCTCTGTGTCTCGTCTATAATCTTTTTCCAGGTTTTTCTAAGAATGGGGCCATGGCCCGTGGCTATCATTGAAATGTCAAGCGGCCGGATCTTTTCAATGGCCTTCACCATGAATTTGCTGTAAGGTTTCAGTATCACATCGAAGTAATACCTGAAATCAGCATCATAATCGCCCGTCAGGTCGTCAAACATCTCTTCATGGCAAAAGTGCGCCCCGAAAGAGTCACACGTAAACAGAATCCTGTCCTCCACGAGGTAAGTATAGATACTGTCAGGCCAGTGAAGGTTGGGGGCCGAGATAAACCTGAGTGTCTTGTTGCCCAGGTCGAGCGTGTCACCATCCTTTACAATCAATGATTTGAAAGGCCTGTTAACAATGTCACCCAGGTACCTGATTGCATTGCCGCTGCCAACCACCACTGCGTCAGGGGCAAGGTCAAGCAACTGGCGCATAGCGCCGGAATGATCCGGTTCGGTATGATCAAGTACGATATACGACAGTTCTGCCGGGTCAGTCACATTGCGAAGCTTGCTTAGATAAACGTCACTGAACTTTTCCTTGGCCGTCTCTATTATTGTCTTCTTTTCCGCATTTATGAAATAGGAATTATAGGTTGTGCCGTGATCAGTGTGCATCACAATGTCAAAAGTCCTGATGTCATAATCAAGCACCCCTATCCATTTCACATCGGGTGTAAGTTCAATTATACGGTTGTCTGCTTTCATTATGCTTTTGCTTTAAATAACTCTTGCTAGTATTGTCCTGCTGGCACGTACCTGTTCGAACATCTGAACGTCCACAGCCGTTCCGGTGGGAAGGAAGATATCAACGCGTGAGCCGAATTTGATGAATCCAAGTTCATCGCCCTGGTGTACCCTGTCACCTTTTTTTGAGTAGGTGACTATGCGGCGAGCCACGGCTCCGGCTACCTGCCTGACCAGTATTTCCGTGCCGCTCTCACTTGTAACAACCACGCTGCTCCTTTCGTTCATCTCAGATGACTTGGGGCTTCGGGCATGGAACTTCCTGCCGGGCTGGTACTGTGTCCATGTCACGGTACCGGATATGGGATACCTGTTACTGTGCATATTGAATGGCGACATGAAAATGGAAATCTGCAGGCGGTTATCACGGAAATACTCCTTTTCATATGTCTCTTCGATGACCACAATCTTTCCGTCGGCCGGGGCATATATCAGGAGCGGATCGGGTTCCAGCGGCCTGGAGGGTGCCCTGAAGAACATCACGATGAATACAAAAAGTATCAGTGATGCACCGAAGCCAAGATAATGATAAAGCATCGGGCCAGGCCATATCAGCCAGCCTGCCGTGTTAAGTCCGGCCAGCACAACAAGTGCCCCGGCGATAAATTTGTATCCTTCCCTGTGTATCCTGAATTTTCCAAGTGTCATATCAGACCATTATTGCCAGATAAAGGTAAACGAGCGGGAAGGCAACCACCACACTGTCAAACCTGTCAAGAAACCCTCCGTGCCCCGGCATGATCGTTCCTGAGTCCTTCAACCCAAGGCTGCGTTTGAGCATCGATTCAAGCAGGTCACCCAGCGTGCCCCCTATGGAGATAATCAGGGCTATGACCATCCAGCCGGCAGT
>DAIDJT010000143.1:3491-6692 GCA_027451265.1 Bacteroidales bacterium
TCAACATTGATTCAACAAGATCACCCCAGGTACCGAAAATCACTGTTACCAGTGCAAAGCCTATCCATTGGTAAAGATTGAAATAGCCAGGGAAAATATATGAAATGGCAATTGAGGCAATGATTGAAAATGCTACTCCGCCAAAAAATCCTTCCCATGATTTTTTGGGAGAGATGCGCTCAAAGAGACGATGGCGGCCCAGGGTTGAACCCACAAGATACGCACCGGTGTCATTCGTCCACAAAAGCAGGAAGAAGCCGACCATGATTCCCGGGGAAAAGACTATGCCTTGCATGGGTAAAAGCGGACTGAGGCCGGTCTGGTTGAATGCAGAGAAGGGGAACATTGAAAACGGCACAGCGGTATAAAGTATCGAGAAGAAGGTGTGTGCCAGTGAGTCGAATGGTCTTTCCACGTTGCGGAAGAGCTCAATGATCATCACAACTGAAATTACCGGTATCATTACCAGGAACCACGCCCTCGGAAGCCACCCGAGCGCCACCGTGGTGGAGATGACATAAAGGAGGAACCCGCTGATGATTCCGGTGATTACCTGAGGTCTGACACCTGTACCCCTGACCATGACGTAATATTCACGCTGGGTGCCGGCTATCATCACTGCGCCGACAACAAAGAAAGTAATTGGATGGAACCACAGCCCTCCGAGAACGAATATTACTATGAAGGCACCCGTTACCGTGCGCCTGATGAGATTGCTCAACTTACAGATCCTTGATTATTTCCTTGGCAATAAGCACGTTGTCGCGATGTACAAATACTTCTATCTCACCTATTTTGTAAACACTGTCACGTTTGTCAACAGCCACCGCATCAACTCCGTTTGTCAGCAGCCTGTCCACTGCAATCTGGCTTCTGACGTCATCGGAGAAGCCGGCTATGGCAACCCACTCATTTTCCATCGCCGGTACCGGGAACTTCAGCAGTGGGACTGGCCGGGGCATCGGGTTCGGATGAGTCAGACGCGTCAGTATCAACCGTCGGGGCAGCATTCTCTGTGGCAGGATCCGCTTCATCATTCCCTGTGACACCAGCTTCAGAGGCGGCAATCTGAGTGGCGGCAGTCTCAGAGGCGGCAGCCTGAGTGGCGGCAGCCTCGGCATGCTTTTCTCCACGGCGCTTGCCGAAGATACGCTCAAGGTCCTCACTGAAAATGACCTCCTTCTCAAGCAACTGCTCGGCAAGCTGCGTCAACCCCTTAATATTGGCCGAGATGACCTCTTTAGCCTTCTGGTATGACTCCTCTACAATCTTTTTTGCCTCGTGGTCAATCAGTTCGGCAGTCTTTTCACTGTACGGCTTCGTGAAACCATACTCAGACTGGCCGGAGGAGTCGTAGAAGCTTATGTTGCCGATCTCATCAGACATGCCAAAGTAAGCTACCATGGCGTATGCCTGCTTGGTCACCTTCTCAAGGTCACTCAGTGCACCGGTGGAGATCTTACCGATTACCAGTTCCTCGGCAGCCCTTCCTCCGAGAGCATAAGCCAGTTCATCAAGGATATGCTCACGTGTTGAAATAGATCTCTCCTCCGGCAGATACCAGGCAGCACCCAGCGCCTTGCCCCTCGGGATGATTGTCACCTTGAGGAGCGGGCTGGCATGCTCGAGGAGCCAGCTGACGGTGGCATGGCCGGCCTCATGGTAGGCGATGGTCTTCTTCTCCTCCATGGAGATTATCTTGTTCTTCTTCTCCAATCCCCCGATGATACGGTCAATGGCATCCAGGAAATCCTGCTTCTCCACCACTGTCTTGTTCCGTCTTGCGGCGATGAGGGCTGCCTCGTTGCACACGTTTGCTATGTCAGCGCCCGAGAAACCCGGGGTCTGCTTGGCCAGGAACGAGACCTCAAATCCCTGCTCGA
This sequence comes from Bacteroidales bacterium, assembly GCA_027451265.1. GTDB lineage: Bacteria > Bacteroidota > Bacteroidia > Bacteroidales > VadinHA17 > SR-FBR-E99. Next base: position 5,375 of record DAIDJT010000143.1, read on the forward strand.
GCTTGATCGGGCGGAGGTGCACCTTGAAGATGGCTTCGCGTTCCTTGAGATCAGGAAGTTCCACGTTTATCTGGCGGTCAAAACGGCCGGCCCTGAGCAGCGCCTTGTCAAGGATATCGGCCCTGTTGGTGGCTGCAAGTATGATCACGCCACTGTTGGTGCCGAAACCATCCATCTCGGTAAGAAGCTGGTTAAGAGTATTTTCCCGCTCATCATTGGCTCCGAAGTTCGGGTTGCGGCCGCGGGCACGGCCCACTGCGTCAATCTCATCAATAAAGACAATACACGGGGCCTTCTCCTTGGCCTGCTTGAAAAGATCCCTGACCCTTGATGCACCAACACCCACAAACATTTCCACAAAATCAGACCCCGAAATGGAGAAGAACGGCACGTTGGCTTCTCCGGCAACAGCTTTGGCCAGGAGCGTCTTACCCGTTCCGGGAGGGCCTACAAGCAATGCTCCCTTTGGGATCTTGCCGCCAAGCGATGTGTATTTCTTCGGGTTCTTGAGGAAGTCAACTATCTCCATCACCTCGGTCTTGGCCTCTTCAAGGCCTGCCACATCGTTGAAGTTTATCTTTATGTGCGTATCCTTGTCAAATATCTGGGCCTTTGACTTACCTACGCTGAATATGTTTCCGGCACCGCCTCCGGCCCCGGCAGACATACGGCGCATGAAAAAAATCCATATCGCTGCTATAAGGATGAACGGCAGTATGACTCCGAGGAATGTCCCCATGTAATCCTTCCGTTTCTGGTATTCAAGATAGATGCGCTGATCCTCGCTGTAGCCAGCTTTGTCCTGTGCCTCCTCAAAGAACTTCTGAAAGAGCTCCACTGTACCAAAGGTATGATAGTACTGCGGTTTGGGGGGCTGGAGCCCGAAGCTCCGCTGCTCGGCAAAATCAGGATAACGGCCGCTCTTCAGCGAGTCGGCCTTTATGTATATCTCAGCCTGTTCCTCGTTGACGACGATCACCTTTTCGATGTCATGATGCATGATCATCTCCTCTATCTCCCTCTGCCCCGCTTTCTGAGTGTATTTACCGGAGGTGAGTACCTGGAATACGATGAATGTCAGCAATAATATTGCAAACAGCCAGCTCGAGTTGAACCACGACTTGCCGTTATTCTTTTCGTTCTTGTTTGACTTCGGAGTTTCCTTGCTCTCTGCCATAGTATGAATTAACCTTTCTTTTCAGTGTCATCCTCGAGGTATGTTATGCGGCCATCAGCCCATAACGACTCAAGATCATAAAATTCCCTGTAGGGCTTCTGGAAGATGTGTACAAGGATATCACCGTAGTCAAGCAGGACC
>DAIDJT010000144.1 GCA_027451265.1 Bacteroidales bacterium
ACCGTTAACAATCCTGCATCCCGGTGGTGCCAGCCTCTTTTGTATTGCAGCGGCCCGCCTGTAAAAATCAATTCCAGCCATCATCGGTTCACCACCGTGCCATGAAAAGAATACCTCTCCGCCACCCGCCGCATCAAAATGCTGCTGAATATATGTCTCCAGAACGTCATCAGTCATCCTTTGGCCTCCGGTTGCTCCGGCCGGCTGACCGTGACCGGTATAATAGCAATAGGTGCACCTGAGGTTGCACAGGGCACCAACCGGTTTCACAAAGACCTGAAAATCCCTCTCTTCCCTGCTCATACTACTGATACATTATCTGTCAGGACCGAGTACTCAGACGGGTACATCTCCGTTCCTGCACTAAAGCGTTTCATAACTGTCTATCCCCGGCCATACCTCTCGTACAGGTAACCGGCCAGTTCTGCCGATGACGGTTTCATCTTCACCGATTGCTTTCTTCCCGTCAGAACTCCCCTGATGCTCTCCGGCACCTCCACTTCGCGGCCGATTACCGGCTCCACTATCCCTTTGAATTTTGCAGGATGGGCCGTTGCCACGAAGATACCGGATGATCCGCGATTATGCTCCAAAAAGGCGTCCAGACCCAGGCTTGCAACTGCACCGTGCGGATCAAGGATATAACCCGTCCTGCCATACACCTCACCAATGTGTTCCCTGATGGTGTCATCATCAAACCAGTAGCCTGACACCGCCCCGGAAAACCGGCTGTAATCGTTGTCAAAGACTCTCCTTAGCCGGTCGAAGTTTCCCGGGTTGCCCACATCCATGGCGTTGGCTATGGTAGCCACTGACGGCGCCGGCCTGAAGGTGCCTGTCCTGAGATAATCAGGGACCGTCCTGTTGACGTTGGTGGCAGCCACCAGGCTGCTTATGTCCAGTCCCGAACGCCAGGCTATTGCAGCTGCAGTTATGTTCCCGAAATTACCGGAGGGGACGGAGATGACTTTCCCGCCACCGGCATGGCCGATGGCAAAGTAATAATAGAAGGTCTGGGGTATGAGACGGGCAATATTGATCGAATTTGCCGATGCGAGTTTCACCTTCGCACCTGCCACCCTTGCCGCAAGGGCACTCTTCACCATCGCCTGGCAGTTGTCAAAGGTACCCTCCACCTCTATTGCCGTGATGTTACCGCCAAGGGTGGTCAGCTGGTTTTCCTGGAGGGAGCTTACTTTTCCCGAAGGGTACAGGATAATTATATCGATTGCTTCCGCGCCAAGGAAGCTGGAAGCTATTGCACCGCCTGTATCGCCTGATGTGGCTACCAGTACCACCCTGCGCCGGTCATCGCGGGAGGAAAAGTACCTGAAACAGCCGGCCATGAACCTCGCTCCGAAATCCTTGAAGGCGGCTGTCGGGCCGTGAAACAATTCAAGCACTTGCCTGTGGTCATCCAGCCTCCTTAAGATGACCGGAAAATTGAAAGCCTCCTCACATATCTGCCGCATCACAGACATCGGGATCTCGTCACCCGTGTACAATGGTCCGATCTCCATGGCTATCTCAGGCAGACTCATCTGCGGCAGGCGCCTGAAAAAACCTGAATCCGGCTGAGGTATCCGTTCAGGCATGAAGAGGCCCATATCCGGGGAGATACCATTCTCCACGGCATCAGTGAAGCCTGCAGTCACCTTCTCGTTCTTCAGATTGTAATAGAGCATCGCATGTGCCATTATTCCGTTAAATCAACCTTGCTCCTGCCGTGCTGACGGGAGACAAATAGGCATCAAAGGCAATACCCTCTGCCTGCATCGCATCAGACATGCCTTTCAACACAGCTGAAGCTGTTTCGCTGCCCCGGCACAGGGCAAACACCGATGGCCCGGAGCCCGAGATACCTGCTCCCAGGGCACCACAGGCCAGTGCCGCCGACCTGAGCCCGGTAAAACCTCTGATAAGTCCTGCCCGCCTGGGTTCAGCTACAAAATCCACAATCGAGCGTCCGATAAGGTCATAATCCTCCCGGTAGAGGCCAGCCACCAGCCCTGCCAGGTTTCCCCACTGTCGCACAGCTGTTGCCAGGGGAATTTCCCTATCAAGTATTCCTCTTGCCACTGAAGTCTTGATCTCAGTTTCAGGATGAATTACCACACACCGGAGTTCAGAAGGCACATTAAGCGGAATAATATCGAGCGGTTCGTAACTCCTCACCAGCGTTATTCCTCCAAAAAGTGCAGGCGTAACATTGTCTGCATGGGGTGCTCCGGAAGCAAGCCTCTCTCCTTCCATTGCAAAACGGACCGTCTCGTTCATCGAGAAAACTCCGCCGAGCAGCTGGTTGGCAGCAAACGCAGCAGCAGCGGCGCTCGCACCGCTTGAACCTATTCCGCTTCCCGGCCTGATCCCTTTTTCTATCGTGATCCTGAATCCTGTATTGTTCCCCACCGCGTCAGCAATAGCCTTCAGCACTGCACCGGCAACATTTTTTCCCGGATCCCGGCTGATGGTGTTACAGCCACTGACAGCCATGATTTCAACCCTTCCCGTTAATGTCAGCTCAAGCTCAACAGTATCAAAGGGTTCACACAATGCAAGTCCGATGACATCAAAGCCGCAGCTGAGATTTGAAACCGTAGCCGGCGCCATCACCCGGATCTTTTTTCCCATATCTATTATCTTTCCTGCAAATGAATATCCGCAAAGATATCCTCCCCGGTTCAATTAAAGCACAATAATTCTAATTTTGGATGGTTATGAGGATACTACCATGAGACCACCACTTCAGGCCATATTGCTTTTTCTGCTGGCATCGCCATTGACCGGACAGGTACTGACTGACAGCAATCTGCCGATAGTCATTATCACCACTGACGGCGGGGCGGATATTGCAGATGACCCAAAAGTGAAGGCTTCCATGAAGATCATAGACCGCGGACCGGGACAACGCAATTACGTTGCTGACCAGGGTAACACTCTGTTTCTCAATTACAGCGGCCGGATTGGCATTGAATTGAGAGGTTCCTCCTCGCAGGAATCACCCAAGAAGAACTACGGTCTGACAACCAGAATGGCTGATGACATCACCAATAATAATGTCAGCCTTTTGGGCATGCCGGAAGAGAACGACTGGATACTGGGCGGGATGGTATTCGATACCGCATTTGTCCGCGACTATTTCTGCCAGAACCTGTACCGCCGGATGGGCAACTACGGCTCAAGGGCAGTCTATTGCGAGGTAATCATCAATAATGATTACAAAGGACTCTATTTGCTTCAGGAGAAACTTAAGGCGGATGACAACCGCATTGACGTTCTGAAAATAGGAAAGAATGACAACACCCTTCCCGCCCTCTCCGGAGGATACATCTCAAAGGCAGACAAACTGACAGGAGGAGACCAGGTAAACTGGCGGATGTACTCCATTGAGTACTCCCCGGTCGATTACATTCATGAACTCCCGAAACCCGCAGATGCCACTGCAGCCCAGACCGGATATATAAGCAATGAGTTCTTCAAACTTGAAACCGCTGCGCGAAACAATGATTTTTCCGCTGTGAACGGCTACCCCTCAATTATAGATGTTCCCTCATTCATTGACTTCATTCTGGTGAATGAATTTGCCTCAAATCCAGACGCCTACCAGTACAGCACATACTTTCACAAGGACCGTAACGGGAAACTGCGTGCAGGACCGGTATGGGACCTCGATCTCTCTTTCGGCAATGACCTGTTCCAGTGGTACCTCGACCGGAGCAAGACAAATCTCTGGTATTTTGAAGACTATTTTAACAACAACGGTTCCCGCTTCTGGTATGATCTCTTTCATAACAACACATTCCGGTGCTACCTGTCAAAACGCTGGCACGGATTACTGGAGACAGGTATGCCGCTAAACCGGGAGGTAAGGGAAGCCTTCATTGATGAGACCGTCGCACTGATATCCGAAGCTGTTGTGCGCGACTGCCAGAGGTGGGGCAAAAATTCAAACCTGGCTGAAAGGATCACCGCCATCAAAACCTTCATGGAGGGGCGGGAACAATGGATCACTTCCAGTATTGGCAGCTACAGCGCCTGCAACAACCTGGCAGTTCCGCAGCTGACCATCACAAAAATCATGTATCACCCGCAGACCTCAACGCAGTTCCCTGTCGGTGACGACCTTGAGTTTCTCGAGATACGGAACACAGGAACCACAACTGTTAACCTCAGCGGCATCTATTTCATGGGGACAGGGCTGGTCTACCAGTTCCCCGCCAATTCCACGCTTGGTGCCGGACGCTGCGTTATTATTGCCTCCAACGCCACCGTCTTCCAGGCGAAGTATGGCTTCTCTCCGTTTGGGCAGTTCACCAGGCACCTTTCCAACAGTGGTGAGATACTGTTTCTGGCTGATGCCTTCGGGAACCAGGTTGATGTTGTGGAGTACTCAGACCAGAGTCCCTGGCCAGCTGCCGACGGCAATGGCAGCTACCTCAGGCTCAGAAACACGTCACTTGACAACAGCCTTGCAGAAAACTGGGAAGCATCAGCAGATGTGATAACTTCAGTTCAGGAACCGCCAACCGATGTGAAGTTCAGTCTGTATCCCAACCCCGTAAGCGGAATCCTAACAATCAGTTCTGATACGGAGATCAGCAGTATCACCATCTATGATCTGAATGGCACAATCCTGCTGACAAAGGAAGGGGGAGGTTTCTCAGGTATGATTGATATGAGTCCATTCACCTCAGGCACCTATATTGTCAGGATATTTACCGCAAACGGAAGCTATCCTCAGAAAATCATAAGGAAATAACCATTGCCGGGAACCTGCATTCAGGCTACTCTGCCAGCAAGATCATTGCAACGGATGCCAGTACCAGACCGGTGAGCAGTATTCCTCCCGGAACCACACCATATATAATAAGTGAAAGTATTATTGTAATGACAGGAGCCAGGCCGGTCATCGGGACAACGATTATTGCCTTGCCGTACCTGAGTGCATAAACAAGTGACAAAGCTCCGATAGCATTCAGTATCTGGATCATGGCAGCCAGCCACGGACCTTTGAATCCCCAGTTCACCGGTATTGAAAAGTCAGTCATGATTATGGCGAAGGGTGCCAGTAAAAGGGATGTGAGGGCCATGTAGAAATAGATGCTTTCAGCCTTCATTTTATTGTTTGCAAATTTCATGACATAAGCCTGAACCGCCCACATGATAAATACCAGGACAGCAAGGATCAGCCAGCCCATCCCTTTGGAGCTGAACGGATTGTTCTGCGGATTGGAAAGGAAGAACATGGCAATCAATGCCAGCACTATCCCGATCCACTGGCGCAGCTTTGTCCGTTCCCTGAGAAAAATGATCGATAATGCAATCGTAAGAACCGGGTAAAGAGAGATTATCGGAAAAACTATGTATGCAGGCCCCTGGCGGAGAGCCTGAAAGAGCAGAAGCTGGCCTCCGGCTCCAAGAAGACCTGTGGCTGATCCCAGGAAAATGGATCGCAGGTCATGCTCTGGCTTCCAGTTGATCTTGTATAACGCAAACAAGGCACACGGAATCATTGTCAGCGCCCATACCACATAACCAAGTGTGGCCGGGAAACCAGCTTTTTCGGGGGTTTCAATAAAAGCACCCCATACACCCCAGAAAATGGTTGTTATTAAAGCATATGTCAGCCAGAGACGATTGGATTTCATGGATTTCAGGTTTACTTTTCAGCGATAAAGATAAATTAATAAGCTTTCAAAACTATTTTTCTTTGAAAAAAAATATATCAAAAGATATTTACCATCCAAAAATAGATTTATATTTGCTTTAATAATGAAATGAAAGTTGTATTAGTTAGTTTCCTTTTGTTTTGAGTCGTTATAAACTATAATCCACTAATTCATGAAAGTGATTTCTGAACATTTAAGAAGAGTCTGGCTGGTAGCCGGCCTGATGATTGCAGGACTGACCTGCGTTTACGGGCAGATACCTGTCAAAGGACGAGTTATGTCATCTGACGAAGGACTGGGCATGCCTATGGTCAACATTGTGATCAGGGGTTCCGGTGCCGGCACTGTCACCGATTCGGAAGGCAACTACAGCATTTCCGTAAACGATGGTGCTGCTGTTCTGGTATTCAGTTATATCGGTTACAACACACAGGAAGTGACTGTTGGCAACCAGACCATTATCAATGTAACAATGGTTCCGGCCGTCACTTCGCTGGGAAACGTTGTGGTGATGGGTTACAGCACCAAGATGAGAAACGAGATCACCAGTGCGGTGACAACCGTGACCTCTGAGAAACTTCTGGACGTAACAGCCAGTGATATCGGATCGATGCTCCAGGGAAAGGTGGCCGGAATACAGGTCATCCAGGGCTCAGGCACCCCGGGAGCTGCGCCTGACGTCCGGATCAGGGGCGTTTCTTCATTCAATGCGCCGCAGGGCCCGCTTTATGTTGTCGACGGCATCATCGGAGGCAATTTCGATCCGAATGACGTGGAAAGCATCACTGTGATGAAAGATGCCGGCGCCACCGCCCTTTATGGTTCGCAGGCAAACGGCGGGGTAATAGTAGTCACAACCAAAAAATCAAGGTCACAGCAACCCCAGTTTGAGCTCAAGGCCGTGACAGGCATGCGCGTTGCTGACCATGGCCATGTAAGGATGATGGACAGCCAGACACTGTACAACTAT
>DAIDJT010000145.1 GCA_027451265.1 Bacteroidales bacterium
ATGTCATCCGCCGCCCTGCCCATATCAGGTGCATGACAGAGGGGGTCTGTGACAAGGTGACAAGAAATCTCACCGTACAGGAGTGGAAAGCATACGCTGGCGACGATATAGAATATGAGCCCACCTGCCCCAACAGGGAATATCACATCAGGGTCAGGGAGATCAGGGGAGCCCGCTGATTCAAACTTTTCAGGCTACCGACGTGTTATAATATCCCGATGGCAATCTTGCCGGAAATGGCTATTTTTGTTGCCTTCATATTTATTAATTATTGACCTGATGAAAGAAAACAGAATATTACTGATGATCCTCGACGGTTGGGGCATAGGTGACGGCACCAGGAGCGATGTGATCAGCACTACCGGGACACCCCGCATTGATGCCCTTAAGAAAAATTTCCCTTCGGCACACCTGCTTACCTCCGGCGAAGACGTGGGCCTCCCGGAGGGGCAGATGGGCAACTCGGAAGTAGGACACCTTAACATTGGCGCCGGACGGGTTGTATACCAGGACCTTGTTAAAATAAACAAAGCCTGCCGCACCGGAGAGATCCGCACAAATGAAACACTACGCCAGGCCTTCATTTATGCCCGTGACAAAGGGGTAAAGGTCCATTTCATGGGACTGCTTTCTGACGGCGGGGTCCATTCGCTTGACAGCCACCTCTACGCTCTTTGTGACATGACCATGGAATACGGCCTGAAAGATGTATTCATACATGGCTTCGGCGACGGCCGGGATACCGACCCGAAAAGCGGAAAGGGTTATATGGCAGCCCTGCTGAAACATCTCGAAAAAAGCAACGGGAGGGTGGCATCATTTGTAGGTCGCTACTATGCCATGGACCGCGATAAGAGATGGGAACGTATCAGGGTGGCTTATGACCTGCTTGTCCATGGAAGGGGAACGGTGACCGGGAATATACTGCAGGCAATGCAGGATTCCTATGACGCAGGCGTCACGGATGAATTCATGAAGCCCATAGTGGTGACAGGCGACGGCGGAAAACCGCTGGCCACAATTGCGCCGGGAGACGTGGTTATCTTCATCAATTTCAGGAATGACCGTGCCCGGGAGCTGACAATAGTGCTGACACAGCAGGACATGCCTGAAGCCGGGATGATGACAATGCCTCTCCATTACCTGACAATGACACCCTATGATGACAAATTTCAGGGCCTTCACGTCATCTACCCCAAGGATAATGTAAACAGGACCCTCGGCGAGATCGTGGCAGACGCCGGCAAGAGGCAGCTCCGCATTGCCGAGACTGAGAAATATGCACATGTAACATTCTTCTTCTCGGGCGGAAGAGAAAAGGAGTTCAAGGGGGAAGAGCGAATCCTCATCCCTTCACCGAAAGTGGCCACCTATGACCTCCAGCCTGAGATGAGCGCCTATGGGGTCAGGGATGCAGTGATTGCTGAGCTGCACAAAAAGAAGCATGACTTCATCTGCCTCAATTTTGCCAATGGTGACATGGTGGGTCATACCGGGGTTTATGAAGCCATCCAGAAAGCTGTAAGAACGGTTGATGAATGCGCCGGTGACGTTGCGGAAGCCGCCATGGAGAATGGCTACGAGGTTATAATCATTGCTGATCACGGCAATGCCGATTTTGCAGTTAACCCTGACGGCACTCCAAATACGGCCCACTCACTCAACCCTGTTCCTGTTTACCTCATCAGCAACAGGTTCAAAAGTGTGGGGAATGGCATCCTTGCTGATGTTGCTCCCACCATACTTACAATGATGGGCATACCTGTTCCACCGGAAATGACGGGAAAATCACTGGTTTGAGCGATACAATGCTTCAGATAGATGACACCATTGTTTCCCTGGCGCTCATTGAGAAGAGATTTCTATGTGACCTGCCAACCTGCAAGGGCAGCTGTTGCAGGTACGGTGACACCGGTGCCCCGCTGACGGCAGAGGAGGCAGCAGCTCTCGAACGGATATGGCCTGATCTGTGGCCATACCTCCGTCCGGAAGGCATCAGGGCAGTTGAAAAACAGGGGACAAGCATTACCGACATCGAGGGTGAACTGGTCACTCCTCTGATAGACAATCAGGAGTGCGCATATACCGTAATGGAAGATGACATCTACAAGTGCGGCATTGAGACAGCATTCAGTGCCGGAGCTGTGGATTTCAGGAAACCGCTTTCCTGCCATCTCTTCCCGGTGAGGATAAAGCAGTACCGCAATTTCCGGGCTGTGAACTATGAGGAGTGGTCAATCTGCAAACCGGGTGTGGCCTGCGGGGTGAAACAAAACCTGGAGCTGTATGTCTTCCTCCGCGAACCCCTGGTGAGAGCCTTCGGTGAAGAGTGGTACAACAGGCTGCAGTGGGCTGCAGGTGAATATCATAAATACAACGATAATGGAAAACATTAAGAACTACATTGAGACAAACAGGGAAAGGTTTCTCGAAGAGCTGTTCGGACTGATCAGGATCCACTCAGTCAGCGCCTCTGCAGCAAACAAGGCTGATATGGTCAGGGCGGCGGAATACATCCGTGACTTGCTGGAAGCCAACGGTGCAGACCGTGCGGAGGTTTATGCCACACCGGGTAATCCTGTTGTGTATGGTGAAAAAATGATTGATCCTTCACTGCCAACCATCCTTGTTTATGGCCATTACGATGTGATGCCTGCCGAGCCTCTTGACAAATGGACCTCAAATCCGTTTGAGCCTGAGATTCGTGACGGAAAGATATGGGCACGCGGCGCTGATGATGACAAAGGTCAGCTCTTCATGCACCTCAAGGCATTCGAGATGATGAACGCTACCGGCACCCTGGCCTGTAACGTCAGGTTCATGATTGAAGGCGAAGAAGAGGCCGGATCTGAAAGCATTGCCGGATTCTGCTCGGAATACCGCGATATGCTCCGCTCTGATGTGATACTCATATCTGATACGACAATGATCTCACCTGAGATGCCGTCAGTGACATCAGGATTGCGCGGGTTGTCTTACATCCAGGTAGAGGTTGAAGGACCGGACCGGGACCTTCATTCAGGCATCTACGGTGGTGCAGTGGTGAACCCATGCAACGTCCTCTGTGACATCATCTCAAAGCTTAAGGACAGTGACGGGCGCATAGCCATACCTGGCTTCTATGATGCCGTTGCCGTTCCCACTGATGCCGAAAGGGCAAAGATGGCTGAGAGGCCGTTTGACCCGGAAAAATACAAACAGGCCGTTGGCGTTGATGCCCTGGCCGCTGAGAAGGGGTTCACGACCCTGGAAAGTACAGGCATCAGACCCACCCTTGATGTCAATGGCATCTGGGGAGGCTATACAGGAGAGGGAGCCAAAACAATACTGCCGGCAAAAGCCTCGGCAAAGATTTCAATGCGGCTCGTGCCTTACCAAAAAGCTGAAGAAATAGCCACCCTGGCTATCAGCCACATCAGGTCACTGGCGCCGGCAGGAGTGAGGGTCAGGGCTGAATACCTGCACGGTGGAGAAGCTTATGTGAGCCCGCTTGATACACCCGAATACCTTGCAGCAGAGAAAGCCTATACAGAGATCTACGGCAGGAAACCCATACCCATCCGGAGCGGTGGCAGTATCCCGATAATTTCCACTTTTGAAAAGATACTCGGGATCAAGTCAATACTGATGGGATTCGGTCTGGAATCAGATGCGATTCACTCTCCCAACGAGAGCTACCCTCTTGAGAACCTGTTTGCAGGCATGAGGGCTATTCCTCTTTATTTCAAGTATTATGCCGAGCTGAAAAAGAAGGGTTGAAACTTTAACAGGCCAGACGGGACATCACCCACTGGCTGCCGGCCTGCCTGTTCTCGTTACACTGCATGCCTCAATCAATATGCCTGTGCCGGCCTGCCTGTTCTTGTTTCGCTGCATGCCTCAATCAATATGCCTGTGCCGGCCTGCCGTCAGGCCCCTGCCTGTCAGTCAATCTGCAGCTTCAGCAGTTCCACCCTGGTGGCTGAGCCTCTGAGCACCGTAAAAAGATTGCGGCCCACACGTATTTTCTCCTGCTGGCGCGGGATATTGCCGTGAGCAAACAGTATCAGGCCTGCCAGTGTGGTGTATTCATCACTCTCAGGCAGGTCAAGGTCATACTCCTCGTTAAGGTAATCTATGTCATGACGGCCTGAGAGAACATACTCCTTGTCATTTATCTTCTTCTCCACCAGGTCACTGATATCATGTTCATCCTCAATGTTCCCTACTATTTCTTCGAGGACATCCTCAATGGTGATCACACCTGCCGTGCCGCCGAACTCGTCAACCACCAGTGCAATGCTCTTCTTGGCATCCGAGAGCAGCCTGAGTATCTTATTGGCGGTCATTGTTTCGGGCACGACGGGCAACTTGCGCATGCCGGTGGCAACGTCTGACGGCCCGTGCAGTATATCCTTCAGCTCGTAATACCCTACCATGTTGTCAATATTGTCACGATAGAGGAGGATCTTGGAGTGGCCTGACTCAATGAACTGATGCCTGAGCTCGTCAGGGGATGACTGCACCGGGAGGGCCACGATTTCCGTCCTGGGTACCATGCATTCACGGGCCTTTACGGAGGAAAAATCAAGGGCATTCTGAAAGATCCTGAGACTGCTGTTTTCCTCTTCCTTTTCCTCTTCGGTCTCAACCAGGTCATTGACGAAATGGTCAAGGTCAATGCGGGTGAATATGCGGTTCTCCTGCTCCTTTCGCTCTGCCTTTATGCCGAAAAATATTCTCATTATCATGTTGGCCAGCCAGAGTGTGAATTTGCTGACCGGGTAGAAGAGATAATAAAAGATAGCCGTCGGAATGGCGAAGATGCGAAGGAAGAAGTTCGGGCTTATCCGCACCACTGATTTGGGAAGGAAGTCGGCGAAGACCAGTATGATCATTGTTGTGATTACCGTCTGGAGGATAAAAATCAATACCTCTGACGGTATCAGGTTTTTCAGCCATGCTTCAATCATATCAGCGGCCATCATACTGAATATGACCGTTGCAATGTTAACCCCGATCAGCATCGTTGATATGTAGAGGCCCGGGCTGCGCGAGAAGAGGGCGATAATACCCGATCCGAAATTCCCCTGTTTGCGGTCAAGCTCTATTCGCAGCTTGTTGGAGGCAATGAATGCCAGCTCCATTGCCGAAAAGAATGCGGCAAGAAGAATTGCGAAGGGAATGATAACCCAGGGGTTCATGTCCCAAATTTACAGCTTTTTTCGCTGTGAGTCACGGATCCACGCCAGAACAAACGCTGCGACTGCCATCACATAAAAGAGCCATGCCCGGCCAATGCCGGCGTTGACCGTTTCGCGGATGGCGATTCCCAGACACATCAGTCCCAGGATGGCCCAGATGATCTCAATCAGCAGGAGTGACTTCCTGTTCATCCCTTATATAAATTGTACCTGTTACGTTCTTGATAGTCCAGTTTGAAAAGCGCGAGTCGGAATCAAATCCGGTACCCATCACTATCTGGTCATTATGGGTGAATCTCACGAACCTGTCAGACCATATTCTGTCTTTTGGCTGGCTCCAGAAAAGTAATTCAGTCTCAAGCACTTCACCCTTGTCGCTGATGGCAACCACGCTGTCACGGAGTTCCCATACCTCTTCTTTTTCCGTATAACGGGCATAGTGAGAGGTGATGCTTGCCTGCGGCTTGTCTGTCCGGTCATAGAACAGCACCGTCAGTCCTTCCGGGAAAAGAGTATACGGGTTCTCCTCGGTGGTGAACTGCTGGATCAGCGGAGTGCGTACCAGCATGGTAACCTTCCCGGAGTCAGTATACATTGTTTCAACATTCCTCGATGAAAGTGTCGGAAGTCCCTTGATCTCCAGATCCTTTACCGTTGCTTCCTTTTTGCCGCACGATGAAAGCAAAGCAGTCCCGGTAACCAGGACTGCCATCATGACATTATATGTTATGCAGGATCTCACTGCTTTTATTGCTTCCTGAACCTGATGGTGGTGGACTCATTAATCCAGCCGCCCACCTGGTAGGGAGTTCCCTCCTCAACGAGGCTTCTGAAAAAGGCCTCCTCCTTTGTGGGGAACAGCCTCGAATAGATGCCTATGCGCTCGTCAACCTGATCTTTAAGGGTGGGGTCAGTGTTCCTTGCCCTGACAAGGTAATCTACAACCACCCAGTATACGGTCTGGTTTTCGAATGTCTCACCTATCCTTGATCCGGCATAGGCCTCAGCGATGATGAAGAGAGCGTTGCCGTTGGTGGGATCGAGTGAGAACGCAGCCCTGGCAAAGTCACGGGCAGCCTGCTTGCTGTTTGATGCCAGCTCAAGCGTGGCCAGTTTTGTAAGCAGCCCGGATTTGACCTTATTGTCCGTCTCCAGGTCAACTGCTTCAGTATAGTATTTTTCTGCTTCGTTGTATTTTTTGCGTGCCATGTTCATTTCTGCCAGCTGTGCTGCTGACGAAGCGCTGGGGTCAGAGCTGTAAAGATTCGTGGCTGCCTTGTAGTATAGCTCAGAATCCTTGCATCCCGTTTCGGTGAGGAGAGTGAGAACCTTCCTGAGCATGGCTGTGTCACCCGGGTTTTTGTCTACGCTGGCGGTGAAGAGATGTTCAAGGTTTTCGCAA
>DAIDJT010000146.1 GCA_027451265.1 Bacteroidales bacterium
CTTTTGTCACTGGCGGTTATAATACCGCGCAGGGCCCAGTCATTAACGATCTCTGCGGGGTGACGTTTGGTATAATCGGTTATAGCCAGCTGGTCTGCGTAGAGTGCCCTGACCTGCTGAACGGATACTATCTCACCCGGCTCAAAAGACTTCTCCGGGGGAGGAGTTTCGTTGTTGTCTGTGCATGCTGCTGCCAGGAGCAATCCCGCTGCAATTATTGTAAATGAGAATATCCTGATGTTTTTTTTCATGATCTGTTCCTCCTTCATTTATTAGTACCTGATGCTGAGATTAATGAAGTAGTTAAAGCCGTTGGCGTAGTAAATCCGTGGCTGGAACAAATCAGGTCTTTCCGGGTCATAACGGTACTGTTCGTACCCGCCTGTGACCAGTGTGCGGTTATTCAGGATATTGCTGACATTGGCGCTCAGGCTGACATAGAGGTCATCAAACCGCCATGACTTCCCGACGAAAAGGTCGAGGAGGAATCCGGGCTCAGCATTCTTCTGGTAATCCCAGTAGGGATAATAGCCGCTATCGTCCTTTGTGCGTGTCACAGGGTTGAAGTCGAGCCAGATGTTGTCATAATAGCTGCCTGTCAGTCCGGCCCACCAGAACCTTGATGAGTTGTACTCAACTCCCAGTGCCAGTGCGGTCTGCGGGGTGCCGCTCTGCCGGAAGTACCGGATCCATACCTCTTCGTTGCTCAGCACCTGGCTATTGTTGTCCTGGGTGATTGTGATTTTCGGGTTGGTAACCCATAGGTACTGTCCCAGGGAGGCCACTGCATTAACCGACAGTTCCGAGGTGATGCCCACTTCTGCGCCTGCCTCGATCCCGTAGTTTTCCTTGTCTATTCCGGTCATCGCATAGTTTACCAGTGTTCTCCACTCATCATGATAGAAGCTGGTAACCTCGGTCTGATTCATAAAACGCGTGTAATATGCTGTCAATCTTCCTGTTACTACCGGTGATCGAAGTACGTAGCTTATATCACCGGAAAAGATCATCTCCTCGCGGAGCTCCGGTGTCAGGCTGTTGCGGGTACGTGGTGAGAGGAAGCTGTTTTTAAAGAGTGGAGGGTTGGTGGTCAGCAGCGCGTTGAAGAGTATCATATGGCGTCCGGTAAAGCGATAATCGCCTCCTGCCTTGACGCCCCAGGTGGGGAAATCGAGTGTTTCCGACTTTCCGAACGAGTTGTCCGGGAAGAGTCCCTTGCGCATCAGTCCTTCGCGCCACATTGCGGTATACCTGGCATGTGCGCTCAGGTAGAGCTTGAATCTGTTTCCGGTCCATGTTCCGGTTCCCCAGAGGGTAGCTCCGCGCTGATATGCATAATAGCTGCTGCCGAAGGCCTCACCTTCAGTGACTGCATTGTCCGGATTGTTCAGGTCATTCTGGAATGCCTCCGGGTTGTCAGGGTAATCTCTTTCAGCGAACTGATCCACGTCAAGCCAGTAATCGCCGCCAAGAAGGTCCTTTATCACGTTAAAGTTGTGTCCGCGGTATATGTCGATGAGGAGACCACCTGTCAGGTTGAGCCTGGCTGATGCATCCCATGATGCCCTGGTATTGAGCTGGAACTGTGAGAGGTCGTTTCGGCGGTCCTCAACGATATATTTTGAGCGGTTCCCGGTAAGGACATTGCCTTCCAATCCTCCTTCGTTATAGACTGAGTAAATGTTTTTCCTGTTGGCGAAATAGAAATGATCCCAATCTATCTGGCTCACAGCAGGATCAGTTTCCCAGGCTTCTGTAATACGGTTCTGGTCAGATTCTGCATAAAAATAGCTTGGCAATTTACGGTAGTAGTCAGGGCGGGGATCAAGCACATCGTACCAGTTAAGGGCTGAGTATCCGCTTTTCCCGAACCAGTATCCGGCGGTGGTCTGGATATCCAGTTTGTCCGACGGTTTCCAGGTATGTGCGAGGGTCATCAGAGGTTTGTTGTTGCTTCTGACACGAGCGCTGCGCACCTCACCGTTCTGATAGCCCCAGTAGGGGTTATAGAAGTTACTTCCGGCGAGGTCATAGACCTCCTGTGTGGATCCGCCGCCAACGCCTCTCTCGTATATTGCATCAAGGGCTGTGAAGTTGAGGCTATGGCTGGCATTGATCTTCTTCTCCACTGTGAGAAACAGGGAGGTGGCATTATAGAAGGTACCCAGATCATAACCGTGCTCACCCCAGCGATGTGAGAGGCTGCCGGTTACTGCCCAGTTGTTGTTCATCAGCCCGGTACTGTATGTCAGCATTGCCCTGTTTGGATAGGTGCGGTTGGACCGCGACAAGACTGCACGTATGCCGGACCGGTATTCTGAGGCTCTTGTGTTTATCCGTGTGGCGCCACCCACCGGTTCAAACAGGAATCCGATAGGTTCGGGTCCGGAGCTGACCATGGAGCTGCGCATGACATCGTTAAGTCCGCCCCAGTTTGACCAGTAAGGTGCTCCTGACTCAATGTCATTGACTACGAATCCGTTAAGGCTTACGTTCTGATAATTGTTTTCGTATCCCCTGTTTCTGTACATGACCTGGCCGAAGGTATAGGCAGCCGTGCTCATGAATATATCAGCAGAGGCGCTCAGGGCACCCTGAATTGATTGTGTCTCGAAGCCGTCTTCGGAGAAGCCCTCCATGGTGTTTACCGTGCCGATATCCATCATGAAACCAGCCATTTCAGCGAGGGCTATTGTGCCGGCATCTGTCGTTTTACCGGCAGTAACTGTCACGCTTACAATCGCCTGTTCATAATCCGGCATGTTGAGGAATAGCATCTGCCTGCCTTCATTCACATAAATGTTGAAGGATCCGTCGTTGCCGGAGCGGCCAAGTTCATTTCCTGAGGCATCTGCAATCACTGCTCCCGCCAGGGGTGTCTGACTGTTCCTTCCCGTCACTATTCCTTTGACGGTACCCTGCTGCGCGAATGCAGTGCCGCAGGAGAGAATAATCATTAGAATTAAGAAAATCAGTTTGTTATGTTTCATTGGTTGTCTGAAAGAGAAGGACGAAAGATAGAGCTTTTCGAAGAGATGACAAAGGATAAAATCCGATACCTAAAAGCGCTAACTTTGCCAACACATTAAAGCTTTATGATAACGCGGATCACATTTATATTAATACTGTTCTCGTCACTGATGACGATAAATGCGCAGCAGCAGTTAAGAACCGGGCTGATAGCTTTTTACAACCTTGAGAATCTTTTCGATACAATAGATACTCCAGGGGTGCTGGATGAGGAGTTCACCCCGGATGGCCCTAATAAATGGAGCGGTAACCGGTACAGGGAAAAGCTTGACAATATGGCTTATGCCATATCAAAGATCGGTGAGGATGAGGGCTGGAAAGGCGGTCCGGCCGTGCTTGGCGTTTCTGAGATTGAAAACCGGTCTGTGCTTGAGGATCTCGCGGCGCATCCTCTTTTAAAGGAATCGAATTACCAGATTGTTCATTATGATTCACCTGACCTGCGTGGGGTGGATGTGGCTCTGATGTACAGGCCTCGTTTTTTCAGCGTGACATCATCAGCGAGTCCATCGCTGCCACTGACCAGTGAAGAGGGGGAACCGGTTTATACCCGTGATCAGCTTGTGGTCTCCGGGATCTTTGACGGTGAACCGATGCATTTCATCGTGGGGCACTGGCCTTCGCGATCAGGAGGCGAACTGACCACACGTCCTCGCCGCAATGCTGCTGCAGAGCTTTCCCGAAGGCTCGTAGACAGCCTTCTTGCGATTGACAGCAGTGGGAAGGTGTTTGTTATGGGCGACCTGAATGATGATCCCGTGGATGAAAGCCTGAGGAAATACCTCCGGGCAGCCGGTAATCCTGAAAGACTGAAGGAAGGGGAGATGTTCAATACAATGTTTCCTCTTTTCAGGAAGGGTATTGGCTCGTTGAACTACCGCGACGGAATGAACCTGTTCGACCAGATCATTGTCTCGCCTTCACTGGTAGGCACCGACTACTCCTCCTACAAGTTTCATCATGCCCGTGTATTCAATTCTCCGTTTCTGATGCAGAAAGACGGGCAGTACAAGGGATATCCTTTGCGATCATTTGCAGGGACTGTCTGGCAGGGTGGCTACAGTGACCACTTCCCGGTCTACGTTATAATCGTTCGCAAGGTTTAACCGTCACATCAACGGCTGATTCCTTCAGGGTTGATTTTTATTCCCAGGGGCCTGTGGTCTGAAAGGACTTCGTTGTAATCAGGATAACAGGGGCTTACCTTAAATACGACGGTTGTGTCAATGGCAGTGAAGAGTTCATTTGTCACAAGGATGTGGTCGATATGGCTGGGCCAGGAAGGATATGACCACCAGAGCTGGCTCCCTTTTGCGATCTCCATGTCGGCGAAGGCGAAGTCTGATGGATTCTCAATAAAATTCAGAAAGGGATTCTCTGTAAAATTTTCTGAGAGGATCTCATCATTGTAATCGCCCATCATCACCACCGCATCATCGGGCCTCTGCTGGTCAATGTATTCCTTGAGCTGGCGGGATGCGGAACGGCGGCTGTTCTCGTTGTCGGATCCCCCGCAGCATTTGAGGTGCAGGTTGATCAGAATAAGCTCCCTGCCTGAAGCTTTGTGTCTTACAATCATCTCGAACGGCGGTCTGGGGAATGCCCAGGTGTCGTTTTCGAATAATGTGCGTACGGTTCCCGGGACGAGTTCTGTCTCGCTGTTTTTCAGCAGGTATGCAAGGTTCCATTCATCGTTGTTGATCGGGTAGAAGATGCCGGTCCATCCAGGCATCTGTTTCACGAGACGGTTAAAATCGGCCTCTGATGCCACCTCCTGAAGGGCCACAATGTCAGGGTCAATTGTCTTTAACAGGGCAGAGAGTGCTGTTACGCTTGTGTATCCGGCTTTTGGAAATCCTTCGACATTGAAGGTGATGATGTCGAGGGTGGATGTGCTGCCCGGGGTGACGCATGCCGCGAAGAGACTGGTATCATCCGGAGAAGGCGGGTCCGGAATTCGCCGGCAGGACAAGGCCGCAGTGGTTGCGGCCATTACAAGCACAAACAGGTAATAATTGGAATGAAGACGAAACATATAATGCAAAGTTGATTAAAATTCCGTTACCGGCAAAAAAAAGAACCTGCCCGGAGGAAACTGTAACTGACAATACAGGCATACGCGGGGCGGGGGAATGTTGGATTACCTGCGGTGATCCCATTAGTGGAAACCTGCAAAGCGCAGGAATGCAGAGGCGGTGCCTCTGTTCTCTGTTTTATGTTACACTCCTCGCCTGGAAGCAGGCTCGTTGTGCTCCATAAAACAGAAACCAGGCCGTCACTGACGGCCTGGCATTCCTGTGCTTTGCGGAGAGAGAGGGATTCGAACCCTCGGTCCAGTTGCCCGGACAACGGTTTTCGAGACCGCCCCAATCGACCACTCTGGCATCTCTCCGGACTTGCCATACCCGCCGGGCATGGCGGCTGCAAATATAACTCAAATTCTTAAGACTCATTTTTGATCATCGAAAACTTAAAATAATATTGTGTGTTACTTTCTTTGTCAATCAACAATGAGACAATGAAAAGACTGCTGACAGCCGCACTGCTGATCACAACATCACTCCTGGCCGCAGCACAGGGAAAAACACCGGAGTATGACTCAACCCTTGCCCGGAAACTGGGCGCTGATGACCTGGGAATGAAAACCTATGTCCTCGTAATCCTGAAAACCGGACCGGCCAGGATTAAGGATAAAGAGTTGAGAGACAGTCTTTTTGCCGGGCATTTTTCAAATATGGATAAACTTGCTGCTGATGGTAAGCTTGTTGCAGCAGGCCCCTTTGAAGATAATGAAAGCCAGTACCGCGGACTGTTCCTGTTTGATGTCCGGTCAGTGGCGGAAGCTGAAGAGCTTGTCAAAGGTGACCCGACAGTGACCAGCGGTATCTTCGTAACTGAAATGTATCAGTGGTACGGATCGGCAGCCCTTCCCCTGCTGCTGGAAATACATCCGAAACTGCAGAAAAGAAGGCCGTGAATGATACTCTGATCTGAAATTATCTGATCTGACCGGTCTTCCTCTTATATGATCGTTCTGATCTTTAATCATTTGCCTGGCTGCCGGTCAGGGCATACAATTTTTTTTCTGCAAAGTGTAAACTTTCCGGGACTTTCTCCGTCTTTATACAAAAGAGATATCAAAATCTCCTTGGTTGGTTTCAGGTAAACACTAAAAAGCCGCTTCATCAGCGGCTTTTTTCTTAATTTCGGAATCCGAAACATGAAGTGCCGGAACAAAGAAATCGTGCCATGAGAAAGACCGCACTTGTCATCATCATTATCCTGGTGCAGCATCAGCTGCAATCACAGGATATAATAAAGATTTCTGCCGATCTTGAGCTGATAAGAATTTCGAATAATGCCTTCGTGCATGTGTCATACAGCGAGGTGCCCGGTTACGGAAGGGTGTCAGCAAACGGACTGATATTTATTGAAAGACAGAATGCGTTCCTGTTTGATACACCGTGGAACGACAAGCAGACCGAAATTCTTGTTACATACCTCGAGGAGGAAATGGGTCTT
>DAIDJT010000147.1 GCA_027451265.1 Bacteroidales bacterium
CTGTACAATGGAATCATTGCACAGGTTCCGTTCGTTGACGTCGTGAGCACCATGCTTGACGAGACAATTCCGCTCACAACATTCGAATGGGATGAATGGGGTGATCCGCGCAAGCAGGAGTACTATGATTATATGCTCTCATATTCACCCTATGACCAGGTGAAGGCGCAGGCCTATCCCAACATGCTTGTCACAACAGGTTACTGGGACTCGCAGGTGCAGTACTGGGAGCCCGCCAAGTGGGTTGCCAAACTGCGTGAGATGAAGACAGATGACAATATCCTCATAATTGATGTCAATATGACCGCTGGCCACGGTGGCGCTTCAGGCAGGTTTGAAAGGCTGAAGACCACCGCGCTTGAATATGCATTCATGTTTGACATGGAAGGAATAAAGGAGTAGGTGATACGCTCGCAGCCCTCTCCGGGCGGGGAGGGCTGAAGATGCGGGTTACCCACGGCTGGAATTTTCTGCATTGGCAGGGCTGAGGCTCACCGGACCCGGGGATGTACTCCGGAAGCAATATGACAAGAGAGGCTGACCTTTAACGGGGTCAGCCTCTTCTTTTTCAAACAGAATTGAAAAACAGTGTATTGTTTTCAGCCCTGAGCCAGCGCACGGTCTGCCAGACCGGAACAGTCAGACCCTGTTGGCTTTCTGAGGAATCAGAACCTGGATGAGCGATCTTGCCGTCAGCCCGCGGCGATCAACCTGACCCCCGGAGGGCTGACCACCCAGCCAGTCCGCGGGGATCCGTCAGAACCCGAAGGGCGACATCTGCTGCGTTGATTTCATCTCAGGCTTGCGGGGGAACAACTGATCCTGCATGGCTGCATTCCATGCCATCCAGGCGGTGATAATTGCATTATGCCTCAGATCAGGAACAAGAAGACGCTCACGGGTGTCGGCCAGCGTATGATACCCGCGGCCATATTCAATCTCATCCTGGATGAACTGGAAGCCGGGAAGGCCTGCACCGTCGAAACTCTGGTGATCAGTGCCGCCGGTGTTCCGGCCTGTTATAGTGGTGAATCCCATGTCTTTGACAGGCTCCATCCACTTTTCGAACAGCGGTCTTGCAAGCAGGTTCTCCTGGAGGTAAATACCGCGATAGCGTCCGGTGCCATTGTCCATGTTGAAGTAGACACTGAATTTGTCAAACCCGGGCTTCTTTTCGTTCTTTTCCCTGTCAAACAAATACTTCGAGACATAACCCCTTGAGCCGTAAAGTCCCTGTTCCTCACCACCCCAGAGAGCCACCCGGATGGTCCTGCGCGGTTTGACATCAAGTGCCTTCAGGATGCGTATTGCTTCCATCATCACTATACAGCCAGATGCGTTGTCAGCAGCACCCGTGCCGCCATGCCATGAGTCGATGTGCCCGCCAAGAAGCACTACCTGGTCCTTAAGCTTCGGGTCAGTGCCCGGTATCTCTGCAATGACATTATATACTTTTTTGCCAGGTGTGAACACAGCCTTTATATCAGCCTCCACTTCAACCTTCTCACCATTCTTCAGCATCCTCTCCATACGGCCATAGGCTTCCTGCGGGATGTTTATCTCGGTTACCGGTGGAGTGCTTTTGCCATCATAACCTGATCCGGTTGACCTGGGGATGTTAAATGCATTTCCCTGGCTGATAGACATAAGTATGTTTTCGCTACGGAGAAACTCATTAATCTTGTTTCGCAGCTCGCGCATTGCCATATAGTCGCCCGGCACGCCTCTTCTTGAGGGACGGCCTCCTGCATCAGCCATGGCGAGGTTTTTAAGCTCCTCATCAGTCAGCCTGGTTGCCAGCGGCTCAAAGCTGACCTCATATTGCGTGGTTGAAGGAGTCATGATGATCTTGCCATTCAGCTTGCCACGATACTTCTCGATGTCGTCAAGTGTCTTGATGTCAACAAGCACAACCTCACCCCTTACAGGCCCGTTGGTCCCTGCAGTCCATGCCACCGGAGTCACGGAAAAGTTGTTGTAATAGGGCGCCACCATTGCGGCATAGGCTTTTGACAGGTCCCAGCCTCCACGGCTGAAATCGCTTACCTCCTCTATCCGGACGTTAGTCAGGCCATACTCTGCCAGCTTTGCCCGGGCAATCTCATTTGCCCGGTCGATACCGGCTGATCCTGTCAGCCTGGGCCCGGCAAGATCTGTCATTATGTAGGCTAGTTTCTCAATGTCAGAATTGCGCTGACCTTCCTGCCTGATTTTGTAAACAATCTCAAGGTCATTGGCAGTTTCCTGGGGGAAGAGCGGCAGACCCATAGCAAAAAGGATGACTGCTATAAGCATCATCCTGAATTTTTCAGTACGGATTTTCATTGATTTTTTTTGGTTAACTGGATTAAAGATAGATGCATAAATTCAACACCTGTGCCGTGTTAACATTAATTAACTTTACTTTTGCGTTGAGATGACCAACAGATGATCTATCCAGATACATATGAACTCAAGATCGGCTTTGACCGGATCAGGGAACAGCTGAACAGTGCCTGTATCAGCCCGGCCGGCATGAGGAAGGTTGAGGCGATGCACGCCGTTTTCGATTCTTCCGAAGTCAGGACCCGGCTGGCCCTGACAGCTGAGTTTCAGCAGATACTCGCCTATGGCGAACAGTTTCCGTCAGATAATTACAATGACCCATATGCCACCCTTGAGAAACTGCGGGTTGAAGGGACCTTCCCCGAACTTGAGGAGGTGGTGGCGCTTCGCGGTTCACTGGACACGATACGCCGGATAATCGGATTTTTCAAAAACAGGAAGGATGGCAGGTATCCGCTGCTCACCGAGATGACCGGTAAGGTGCTTTACTATCCCTTTGTCTCCGAGGCCATTGACCGGATAATTGACAAGGAGGGAAAGGTTCGCGACAGCGCTTCCCCGGCCCTTAAAACAATTCGCGCCGAACTGGCATCAAAAAGCCTCGCAGCAGTAAGAAAACTCCACTCAGTACTTCGACAGGCACAGGCTGACGGAATAGTTGACAGGGACGTGACGGTTGCGGTTCGCAACGGGAGGGGAGTGATACCTGTCAGCGCATCAAACAAAAGGGGAATCAGAGGGTTCGTTCATGACGAATCAGCTACAGGAAAGACAGTGTTTATAGAGCCCGCGGAGGTTGTTGAGCTCAATAATGAGATCACCGAGCTTGAACACCAGGAGAAACGCGAGATTGTACGCATACTTACAGCCCTGGCAGACACAATCAGGCCATATATTGACGACCTTGAGGAGAACTGCAGTTTTCTTGCCGCGATAGACTTCATCAGGGCGAAAGCGCTCTTCGGCAACAGGCTTGGCTGTATCATGCCGTCCGTGGCAGATACTCCTCATATAAGATGGATCAATGTCCGGCACCCGCTGCTGACCCTGTCATTTGCCCGCACGGCAGGCCGTGAAGTTGTTCCACTGACAATCACAATTGACTCGGGGGAAAGGATACTGGTCATTTCTGGCCCGAACGCCGGGGGCAAATCTGTATGTCTTAAGACGGTGGCCCTGGTTCAGTATATGCTGCAGTGCGGCATGACAATCCCTGCCGGCGAAGGTACCGAGGCAGGAATCTTCGGCAGGTTCTTTATTGATATCGGTGATGAGCAAAGCCTCGAAAATGACCTCAGTACCTACAGCTCCCACCTGATAAACATGAAGCAGATGCTAAAGCATGCTGACGAAACATCCCTGGTGATGATAGATGAGTTCGGCACCGGGACAGAACCCGTGCTCGGGGGAGCCCTCGCCGAGGCGATACTTGCAGAGCTGAACCGGCGAGGTTCTTACGGGGTAATAACCACCCATTATACTAACCTGAAGCACTTCGCTACATCGCAGGAGGGAATCAGCAACGGCGCCATGGCGTTTGACAACCAGCTGATGCAGCCACTCTTCCGCCTTGACCAGGGGAAGCCGGGAAGCTCATTTGCCTTCGAAATAGCCAAGAAGATAGGCTTGCCACAGGAGATACTTGCTGATGCCGCAACAAGGGCAGGAGAGGGTAACGTTGACTTCGACAGGAACCTCCGGGAGATCGCACGCGACAAGCGATACTGGGAGAAAAAGCGTGAAGCGGTGCGCCGCCACGAGAAACGGCTCGAGGAACTGATTGCCACCTACGAGGCTCAGCTTGGCGACATAAAAACACAGAAGAAGGAGATCATCACCGCAAAAAGCAAGGCAGAAGAGATGCTGCGCGACTCAAACAGGGTAATAGAAAACACTATCCGCAGCATAAGGGAGTCGCAGGCTTAGAAGGAAAAGACACGCCAGCTTAGGGTGGAGCTTGACTCATTCCGCGATCAGCTGGAGAAGGAAGAGAAGCATGTTGAAGTTCCGGTGGCGGCAAAACCACGAATTGATACACCTGCTGCAAGCATCGTTAAAAGGATCTCGGCAAAGAAGGAGACACCGCAGCCGGTAAAAAAGAAGAAGACAGCCCTGGCCCCGGGCGACTATGTGAAGATTGCAGGCACAGATACAGTAGCACAGGTGACTGAGATAAAGGGAAAGAAAGTGCAGGTTGTTTCAGGTAGCCTGAAGATGAATGTTGATATCACCATGACAGAGGCTGTCACTGCTGAGGAGCAGAAGAAGGCCGCAGCGGCAGGTGTGAAGCAGCAGAAGGTCGACTGGTCGCTTACAACCCGCCGAAACCAGTTCAATCCGGAGATCGACGTTCGCGGCATGCGCACCGAGGAGGCTCTCCTGGTGGTACAGGATTTCATTGATACTGCCCTTATGATACAGTTCCGGAACCTGCGGATCCTGCATGGCAAGGGGAACGGCATCCTCCGTCAAATGATCAGGCAGTACCTGGAGTCGACCGGGGCGGTGAAGCGTGCCACCGATGAACACGTTGACCGGGGAGGGGCGGGAATTACGCTGGTGAAGCTTGATATTTAAGGCCGCTGCCATGCCACCGGGTCCCTGGATGCCCGGAAGGTCGTAGGATGGATGAACACTAAGCCTGGCAGAACTGAGATGACCTGACGACCGGGATTTCTGGTGGTCTGCGACAGGACCGGATGACTGCCTGACCGAACGACTGAACGACCGCACGACTATTTACGGCAGTCACCCAAACCTGTTTTATGTCATTTGCCACGCAAGGGGAAATGAATAGATTTGCATAACGAAATACCTTAATCATGAAGAAACTGACACTGCTTATTTCCGCCCTGGTGGCGCTGATGATGCTTCCGGCCACGGGCCAGACAAATGATTTCTATGATGATGCGCCTACAATGCAGCTAAAGGGCAGCAGAAAAATACTTGTTACAGGTGAGATTGAAAAGGATCTGACGGTGGACCTTTCACGACTCCCGAAACACAGCATTACAGTCAAGGAAACGACCCTCACTGACGGCAAAGTCGGTTTCACCGGTGCATACCGTTATGACGGGTATTCAGTTTATGACATACTTGATAAGGTTGTCCTTAAGAAGAAGAACGAAGCTGAATTCCAGCCAATAATTGACCTGTATGTTGAAATTACAAATGACAGGGGAGAGACAGCCGTGTTTTCCTGGGGAGAGATCTACTACCCGGTCAACATTCACCGGCTGATGATTGCAACCTCGGTGGCCCGTATTGTGCCATCCAAGGCCAAGGACCTTTGGCCCCTGCCCGTTGAGACGAAGATCATTGCAGGCAATGACCTGGTCACTTCACGCAACATCAGCAATCCTGTGAAGATCACAATTAAGTCACTTGACAGCAAGTATGTGATCAACAAGGGGATGAGCCCCATGTTTTCAGAGACGATGAGGCTCTGCGTGAACGGGAAGCAGCGTGCCATACTGTCGCAGTTGCCGGAGGGAATGGACAGTGAGACATATCATACGGTTTTTTATGGCCGCGGCATGGGCATCCATGGTACAACCCCGTTTACCGGTGCCATGCTTCATGAACTGCTGAAGGATTATTATGTAATGAATCCTGCCTCGCTGCAGAAGGGCATTGTAGTCATTGCGGGTCTTGACGGTTATCATGCGGCATTCACGCTGAGCGAGATAGTGAACAGAAATGACCAGGAGGAGGTGCTGATCATTGACCGGGACAACTATGAAGGGGCGGGGCGTTTTTCGATATTCCCGGCGTGTGATTTTTTCTCTGACCGTGCCATCAAGGCGGTGATGGAGATTAACCTCCTGCTGCCGGCAGCAGGGTCTCCGTGGGCCATTGTGGTGCATGGCGGCGCCGGAACCATCACCCGTGACCGTATGAACGCCGAGGCAGAAGCAGAGTACCGGAGGGCGCTGCAGGCTGTCATTGACAGCGGCGCCGCCGTACTGAGCGCCGGCGGCTCGGCCCTTGACGCCGTTGAACGCACAATCAGGCTCATGGAAGACTCACCGCTGTTCAACGCCGGCAAGGGAGCCGTCTTCACACACGAGGGTCGCAATGAGCTCGACGCTTCAATCATGGACGGCAGCAACCTCGCCGCCGGCGCCGTGGCCGGAGTCACTGACATACGCAACCCCATCACCGCCGCACGCGCTGTCATGGAACAATCGCCACATGTCATGCTGACCGGCAGGGGCGCTTCAGAG
>DAIDJT010000148.1 GCA_027451265.1 Bacteroidales bacterium
TTCTTTGACAGCTGTTATGTTACCGGGGAGAAGTGCAATCTCGACAGGCCGGATGACGGGAGGTGCATTCTGCACAATGACCTCAGGGCGGAGAAGGTTCGCCTCGAAAATTTTTTCAGTTCGAAAACCGTTGATCAGCTGGTCTCCCAGGTCAGGAATGATCCGGCTGTGAAGATCTGAACCTTTTCAGGATTTTAAGTGTGATATGAGCCAGCAGTATCCCTGCGCTGACTCCGGTTATATTGGCTGCCAGGTCCAGGGTCTCCGCCTTTCGCGATGTTGTGAGCGTCATCTGCAGTATCTCCATCAGCGCACCGAAAAGAAGAGGGAAAAGCAGGACGGCATACCTGAAATGGCGGCTTGTACGCCAGCGGCAGGAATCAAGAAGAAGAACCCCGGAAAAAATCGTATACATTGTGAAATGCCCCATCTTGTCAATATACGGTATGCCGAGCATTTTTCCGGGTATCAGCGACTTGCTTCCGGAAAGGCTCAGCCATAGGATCAGAATACCTATGATAATACTCTTATAGTATTGTTTTATAAAGAGATAAATCATGCCTGGTTTTTGTGATTGTGAAAATAATAAACTAATATTAATTCTTTTGTACTTTTAAACTATATATTTTCCCGATGGCCGGCATTTATATTCACATACCATTCTGCAAGAGTTTCTGCAATTACTGTGATTTTTACAGTATAACGGATAACAGCCTGAAGGAGGCTCTTGTTCAGTCCGTCATCCGGGAAGCCTCACTGAGGTCATCGTACCTCGAGAATGAGACAGTGGAGACTGTGTATTTCGGAGGAGGCACGCCTTCATTGCTTGAGCCGGCCACGGTCTCGGCTCTTTTGTCTGTTCTTAGGAAAAACTTTTCATTTGCCGCTGACCCTGAAATAACATTCGAGGTTAATCCGGATGATGTTTATAAAGGGCAGTTCCGCGCACTGAAGAAGGCCGGGATAAACAGGATAAGCCTCGGCCTGCAGTCATGGGATGACAAGCGTCTGCGCTATTTGGGCCGCCGGCATGATGCCGCACAGTCAGCCAGAGCCCTCGGGTTGGTTTTCAGTGAAGGTATATCAAATGTCTCAGCAGACCTGATCTATGGTGTGCCCGGAATGACTGCCGCAGACCTTGCGGATGACCTGGAGAAGACTTTTGCATTTCCCGTGACCCACCTTTCAGCGTATCACCTCACAGTTGAGAACGGGACAAAATTTGGCCGTATGAAGCAGAGCGGAAAGCTCGAAGAAATCGATGAAGAAACATCTGCTTCAATGTTCTCGCTGGTTGGCAGGGTGTGTAGTGAACATGGTTTCGTCCAATATGAGATATCCAATTTTGCGAAGGAGGGATTCATTTCCAGGCATAACTCCTCGTACTGGAAGCAGGTGCCCTATCTGGGCCTGGGCCCCGCGGCACATTCGTTTGACAGGCGTTCACGGCAGTGGAACGTCGGGAATGTTCGTAAATATATCAAAGCCATTGACAGCGGTGAAATCCCATGCCGGAGGGAGGAGCTTGACAAGACCAGGGTGTTCATCGAGTATGTAATGACCTCACTGCGAACCATGTGGGGTATTGACCTTACACATGTCGAGGAGTTTTATGACAAGGAACTTCATGATTACCTTGTCAATCTCTCGGGAAAGTATATAAGGTACGGCCTTATGAAGAGGGAAAAAAATGCCCTGGTCCTTACAGACCAGGGCAGGATGATATCTGACAATATTATACGCGAACTGGTTGAAAATCTCTGATCAACCTCTTCCCTTCAGCGTGAAGGCTCCGGTTCCGATCTTTTCTCCGTCCAGGTACAGTTCCACGTTATATGTTCCGGGAATAAAGTCGCCTGTATTGTCAAGGAAGATGCACATCTCGATATCAGCGTTTGCATAATCCACAGCCCTGTTGGCTGAGAAAATAAGCTGTTCGCCCTTGACATCAAAGAGATTGTCTGGTGAGGGTGTTATGACCAGCTGGTCAGGACGTACCACTCTCAGATAGACTACCTTGTTTCCTGCTGCAGCAATCGGGTTCTCTCTCAGGGTGAAGCATACGCGTACCTTGTCGAGGTTCCTGAGTTCCTGGGTCTCCTTCCTTTTCTTGTTGAGGGCCACCGCCACAACGTCCTTTGCCTGTATCACCGATGCAACCGTCACCTTGGAGGTGAGTTCCTCCTTCACTTTTTCAAGTTCGACATTTGTTTCCTGTACCGCTGTCATCTGCTGTTTGATCTCAACATTTTCGGCAGTCAATACCTGGTTGCGCGTGTTCAGTGAGTCAATCTGCACTATATAGCTTTTCATGATATCACGCATGGTGCTGATCTCAGCCTTGTATTTCCTTATCAGCTGGGCGTTTGAGGCATTAACCTCAAGGAGCTTCTGAATCCTTGAACGCTCACGCTGTATCTCGGCGTTAAGAGTGTCATTGCTTGTCTTGAGGGTGTCATAGCCGTACATCATCATGCGTAGCTCATTTGCAAGAGAATCTTTCTCTTCGGTCAGTACCTGCTCCATCTCAACCATTTTGCTTTTCTGGTTGTAGTAAAGTACCACCAGGGCAATTAAGCCAAGGGTCAGGATTATGGTTGACACAATCATGACAATCGGAGCGCCTTTCTTATGCTCAACGTGTTCAGCCTGATATTTTTCCTGATTTTCCATTTGTTTGTTATTTAATCCGATGCAAAATTAGTAATTATTACTGTACAACAAATTTTTCTCCTGTTTGATTATCTTCGCCTTGCATTTTATGCAAGTAATTTAGACTGAAAATCAACGATGAGCGGCTTTTACGGTTCCGTCTCCGAAAGGAGTTCTATTGACGATGTATTTTATGGTACGGATTATCATTCCCACCTTGGAACAAAGAGGGCCGGGCTGGTATTCTATGACAAGGAAATAGGGTTCAGGAGAAGGATCCATAACCTGGAAAATGAATATTTCCGCAACAAGTTCGAGGCCGAACTCAAGGAATTCAGCGGAAACAGCGGCATGGGAGTAATCAGTGACACTGATCCGCAGCCGATACTCTTCAACTCACACCTGGGGCCGTTCGCGCTGGTGACCGTCTCGCGGATCGTGAATATAAATGAACTGGCCGACTATTTCCTTGCCCGCAAGAAGCATTTCACCGAGAACTTCATGGGCAACATCAATCCTTCGGAGATGGTTGCCAATATTATTTGTGAAGGTGATTCTTATGTTGAGGGCATCACAAATGTTTTTGAAAAGATACAGGGATCCTGTTCGCTTCTGCTGCTGACCCCTGACGGTATCATAGCCGCGCGTGACAGGCTTGGCCGGACGCCTGTGGTGATCGGCAGGAAGGAGGGGGCCCGTGCCGTGGCGTCAGAGACATGTTCTTTTCCGAACACCGGTTTTGAGACCGAATATTACCTCGGTCCAGGAGAGATAGTGCACATCCGTGCGAATGGTTTTACAAGGCTTAAGGCACCCGGGAACCGGATGCAGATCTGTTCCTTTTTGTGGGTATACTATGGTTTTCCCACGTCTGAATATGAAGGAAGGAATGTTGAGGAGGTGCGTTACCGCTGCGGTGCAGCTCTTGCCAGGCGTGATTCTGTTGAAGCTGACTTCGTCTGTGGTGTTCCTGACTCGGGTGTGGGTCACGCATTTGGTTATGCCAATGAAAAAAGGCTTCCCTACATGTGTTCTTTTTCAAAGTATACTCCCACCTGGCCCAGGAGCTTCATGCCGCAGAGGCAGGTACAGCGCGAACTTGTTGCAAAGATGAAGCTCATTCCGAACAAAAAGCTTACCCACGGAAAAAAGATCATATTTCTTGATGACAGCATTGTAAGGGGAACGCAGCTGCGTGACAACACAATTGATCTGCGTGAGGCCGGCGCCGCCGAGCTTCATATGCGTATTGCCTGTCCGCCTTTGCTCTATCCGTGTCCGTTCCTGAACTTCTCGCAGTCACGCTCAACCCTCGAACTTGCCGCACGCAAGGCCATTGTAAAGCTGGAGGGGGAAGAGCGGAACATAGAAGAATATCTGGATCCCGATTCAGAGAAGTATTCTCAGATGGTGAAGGAGATCTCTAAAACCATCGGAATGGATACACTTATGTTTCAGCGGCTTGATGATCTTGTAAAGGCCATCAGCCTTCCCCGCGAGAAGCTCTGCACCCATTGCTGGGACGGCAGCAGCAGCTTCTGAAATGTTGAAAACAGCTGAAAGTTGTTAATAATTCAACGCTTGTCAAAATAATCGACCTGTTCATCCGTTTAATTTTACACTTTACAAAATGTCATGTAACCCCAATGCATGATGTCTTGTATAAATGGTCAAAGCGGAATAGACCACTTTTAATTTAAAGATAACAATTAATACTAAATGGAAAGATGAAAAAAATCCTCGCATTCTCGATTATTCTGTTTGCATTTACAGTCGGTGCATTTGCACAGTCAACTGACACTGAGCAGACAATTGCCACTGCCACAATCGTGGGCCCCCTTACACTTACAAAAGTAAATGACATGGATTTTGGAACGATAGCCGTCTCCGCCTCTGCAGGTACCGTGGTTCTGGCAACAGACAACACAAGGACACCCTCTGGTGGCGCATCTCTTGTTCCTCCGGCCAACGGTCTTGCTGCCTCATTCACTGTGGCAGGCCAGCCGTCGGAAACATTTGCCATCACATTGCCGGCTGATGGAACGGTGACATTAACCGGACCCGGAGTGGCAATGCCGGTAAGCGCATTTAATCACAACGCCGGAGCAACCCCCGCTCTTAACGGAACAGGTACTGCAGCCTTTACTGTGGGTGCAACATTAACAACTGGGGCAAGCCAGGCATCCGGAGCCTATACCTCTGCAAACTTCCCTGTTACTGTAAGCTATAACTAAACAGATTATAGACAACCGGCATTAGTTGTAATGAGACGGCTAATTACCAGAACAATAAGCCTTTGCATGCTATTGTTGGTTTCTGCCTATGTGGCGGAAGCCCAGCCGGGTGTGTCTTCTTCTGTGACCGGTCATATTACGGCCGAAGTAATATCAACCCTGTCTGCGGTGGAAACCTCACAGCTCAGCTTCGGTCGGTTTTCACCCGGGCCCCAGGGCGGAAGTCTCATATTGAATCCTGAAAACAGCATTTCAGTAGTTGGCAGTGTCTGGCCCGGCAGTGGGTCACACAGCGCTGCCAGCTTCTATGTCACCGGTGACCCCGGGGTTGCCTATACGGTATCCCTGCCTGTGTCACCGGTGACCATAACTCATGTCAGCAGCGCCAGAACCATGACCGTTGAGGACTGGAAATCAGTTCCCCTGGCAGAGCCGGGTGCCGGATTACTTGAAAACGGCTCCCAGGTCGTTTATGTCGGCGCTACTCTGAAGGTGGGCACATTGAATGATAATCCCGTTGGTGTTTACACCGGAACATATGCCATTACCTTTGAATTCAACTGACGTCAGAGATAACCAGAAAAGCAAAATGTGATGAGAAAATTATCCGTATGGCATCTTGCGATGCTTTTATCAATAAACCTGCTATGGTCACCCGGCCAGATCAGGGCCCAGGGTGATCTCCTCATCACTCCGAGGAGGGTGGTATTTGAAGGCAATAAGAGGTCAGTGGATCTGAGTCTTGCCAATATCGGGATAGACACGGCCACCTATAATATCTCCCTGGTTCAGATCAGGATGACTGAAGACGGAGGTTTTGAGACCATCACTGAACCTGATGAGGGTCAGAGTTTCGCCACACCATATATCCGGTTCTTCCCAAGGACTGTCACTCTGAAGCCGGATGAGGCACAGACAGTGAAAATCCAGGCAGTAAGGACAGGTGATCTGGCCCCGGGCGAGTACAGGTCGCACCTTTATTTCAGGGCCACTCCAAAAGAAAAGCCTCTTGGCGAAGAGAATCCTGAAAACAAGGAAGAATCACAAATCTCGATTAAGCTTGTTCCGGTATTTG
This sequence comes from Bacteroidales bacterium, assembly GCA_027451265.1. Taxonomy (GTDB): domain Bacteria; phylum Bacteroidota; class Bacteroidia; order Bacteroidales; family VadinHA17; genus SR-FBR-E99. The sequence continues at coordinate 5,962 of DAIDJT010000148.1, forward strand.
GTATAACAATACCTGTCATCATCAGAATTGGAAGCCCATCCGTCAGCGTCACACTTTCAGATCTCGCTCTCACTTTTGAAAATGATACTCTTCCGAGGTTGTCCTTTGGCTTCAACAGATCGGGAAATTTCTCGGTTTACGGTGATATTTCCGTTGACCATATAGCTCAGGACAAAACGGTAACACGTGTCGGTATTGCAAAAGGAATAGCAGTTTATACCCCGAATGTCAGAAGAAAATTTTCACTCAACCTTATGAGCGGAGGATTGGTCGACTACAGGAGCGGGAAGCTGGTTGTCACTTTCTCCGCTCCCTCCGATGTGAAGCCGGAGAAATATGCTGAGGCGATCCTTGATTTGCATTGATCAACCTCAGCCAGCTGTGGTTTTAATTTAACTGATGATATGAACTCAAGAGGCCTGACCTGCAAGATTATCTTCCTGTTGGCGGCCTTTTGGCTTTTTTACCTGGGTGCTGACGCCGCAACCTATTATTCCAGGCAGAGCGGAAACTGGAACTCCAGATTTACATGGTCAACCGTGAGCCATGGCGGTGGC
>DAIDJT010000149.1 GCA_027451265.1 Bacteroidales bacterium
ACACCGGAGGTAAAGCAGGCAGGTGGTCTTGCAATCATCGGTACTGAAAGGCATGAATCACGGCGTGTTGACAGGCAGCTCAGGGGACGTGCAGGCCGCCAGGGTGACCCCGGATCATCACAGTTCTTCGTCTCCCTGGAGGATGACCTGATGCGCCTCTTTGGTTCTGAAAGGATTTCCGGGATAATGGACAGGCTGGGTCTGAAGGACGGTGAGATGATTCAGCACTCAATGATCACCAAGTCAATTGAAAGAGCCCAGAAAAAGGTTGAAGAGAACAACTTCGGCATCAGGAAGAGGCTCCTGGAGTATGATGATGTCATGAACTCACAGAGGGAGGTGATTTACAGCAAGCGGCGCCATGCACTCCTGGGAGAGAGGCTCAGTGTGGACATAGCCAATATGATGTACGATGTAACTGAAAGCATAGTCAATACAAGCAAGGATACCGGTGATTACGAGGAATTCCAGTTTGAGCTCATCAGGTCTCTTTCGGTTGACTCACCGGTAAGCAAGGCCGAGTTCGGCAAGACCGGCAACGAGGAGGTCATTGAAGCCGTTTATGGAAAGGTTCTTGAGGCCTACAGGCGCAAGAGCGATATCATCTCGGCAACTGCCTTCCCTGTTCTTAAGGATGTATATGAAAGAATGTCAGCTACATATGAGAATGTAGTCGTTCCAATAACAGATGGTGCCCGCACTTACAACGTCATCACAAACCTGAAGGCTGCCGTTGAGAGCCAGGGAAGGGAGCTGCTCCGCTCATTTGAGAAGACTTCGGTGCTTGCCACTATAGATGACGCATGGCGCGAACACCTGAGGGAAATGGATGACCTCAAGCAGGCTGTCCAGAATGCAACATACGAACAGAAGGACCCACTGCTCATATATAAGTTCGAGTCGTTCGAGCTGTTCAAGACAATGATCAACAAGGTGAACCAGGATGTTGTCAGCCTGCTGATGAAGGGCACAATCCCAGCTGCTGCCTCAACCGACAACGTCAGGGAGGCTCAGCGCCGGAAACAGGCTGACATGAGCAGGCTCAGGACACAGAAGAGTGATTTTGACAGCTACCGCAGCGGCGGGGGAGGCTCTCCCGAACCCAGGCAGCAGCAGATGGCACCGGTAAGGGTTGAAAAGAAAGTGGGGAGGAATGACCCGTGCCCGTGCGGCAGCGGAAAAAAATACAAACATTGTCACGGACAGGGTCTTGCTGACTCAGCCGGTGCATAATACTGCCCGCCGCCACTTGCGGCCCGGCTCCTGACAACTGATTGTCTAAATTTATCCCGGCAAGGCGCTGCATTGCCGGGTTTTTCATGCCCGCGTCTCCGGGCTGCCGATAAGGGAGAGATAATACATTGCCTGTTCAATGAAAAAGGCAACACTGAAAGGCCTGGGGGCCTTTATCATAAGATCATAGGGCGAATTCTCAGGTTCGCCGTTCATGTCCGGTCCTACCTTCATCGGAGCAGATGAGAGGGCTGCAATTGCACTGAGCTGGAAAATTGCTGAGGGGTTGATGTCAATAAGCAGGTCATGTTTGGTTTCAAGGAATTTCTTTGCGTCATCCGAGACCGGGAGAAAAGCCCAGTTCAGATCGCTTTTTCTCAGGAATCGCATGTAAGAGAGGCCGGTAAGCCTGTCGGGAACAATTTTACCGGGTATCCAGGCAAACACCTCAACAGTCTTCCCGCCCTCGGAAAGCTGCCTGTTGAGAGATGCAAGATGCTGAAAATCATTTTCAAATGAGGCATCCCACAATATCCCTACCTTCTTTACACTGTCAAGCCTGAAATCCTGCTTCATCCTCCTCCGGGCCCCGAGGCGCCTTTGAAGCATCATCCTGCCTGCTTTTAACCTTAAATTGACAATAAGTCCCATAAGAATGCAAACCTATAGATTTTTTGTTTTATCAGGATTAAGGAACGGATTATTCTTTCAGCATTTTGACAAACTCCTCCTCGGTAATTATCGGGATGCCCAGGGAAACAGCCTTTATCCGCTTGGCCGGGCCCATGTCACTGCCAGCAACAATGAATGAGGTACTTCCCGAGACAGAGGCGGCAGCCTTGCCTCCTGCAGCCTCGATGGCTGCCCTGATGCCGTCACGGGTGAATCTCTCAAAGGTGCCGCTGACCACAACTGTCTTGCCGGCAAGCGGACCTGCTGCGGTTCCGGCCTGGACGGTGCCTTCGAAGGTCATCCCAGCTGCCTTAAGCCGCCTTATTATCTCTATGTTGTCAGCATCTGAAAAGTACTCCCTGACACTGGCGCAGATTCGGGGCCCGATATCCGGCAGGGCCCTCAGCTCATCCTCCGTTGAGTTCATCAGTTTATCGATGTCAGGAAATGCAGCTGCAAGGGTTTTTGCCACCGTCTCGCCCACATGCCTTATGCCCAGGGCAAACAGCTTCCTGTTCCAGGGTGCAGAGAGGGACTCTGCAAGGGAGGTGAGTATGTTTGAAGCTGATTTGTCACCCATCCTTTCAAGTGATGCAAGCTGTTCTTGTTTAAGGTCATACAGGTCAGCCACATTGTGTATCAGCCCGTTTGACCAGAGAAGGTCAACGGTCTCTTCACCAAGTCCCTCAATATCCATTGCCTTGCGTGAAACGAAATGGATTATCCTGCGGGTTATCTGTGGAGGACAGTGCAGGTAGTTGGGACAGTAGTGGTTTGCCTCGCCCTCATTGCGGATCAGCGGTGTGCCGCATTCCGGGCATTTTTCCGGGAAAGTGACAGGGGCAGCGTCACCGGCGCGTTTTTCCGGGTCCACACCGACAATCTTCGGTATGATTTCGCCACCCTTTTCAATTATCACGCTGTCACCGAAATGTAGCCCGAGGAGCTCTATCTGGTCACTGTTATGCAGTGAGGCACGTTTCACCGTTGTGCCTGCCAGCAGCACCGGCCTCAGGTTGGCAACAGGAGTGATATTGCCGGTACGGCCCACCTGGAAATCAACCGACAGCAATTCAGTGACTGCCTGTTCGGCGGCATATTTGTATGCAATGGCCCAACGTGGCGACTTGGCAGTGGTTCCCAGCAGCTGCTGGGCTTCAAGGGAGTTTACCTTGACAACCACGCCGTCAGTGTCATACGGGAGCTGTTTCCGCCTGGTTTCCCATTCCCTGACGAAACGTATCACCTCCTCAATCGAACTGCACAGTTCCATTACCTCGGTGGTCCGGAAACCCCATGATCGGGCTGCCATGATATTGTCATAGTGATTACCGGCCGGAAGTTTGTCGCCCAGCAGAAAGTAAAGGAAGCAGTTAAGCGGCCGCGATGCCACAATTTTCGGGTCAAGGAGCTTAAGTGTACCCGCAGCCGCGTTGCGGGGATTGGCAAAGGGCACCTCCCCCTTCTGCCGGCGGGCGGCATTCATCTCCTCAAAACCTTTCAGCGGCAGGTAAATCTCACCACGAATCACAAATGATGAGGGCATCCCTGGCGCGCTGACCCTTACCGGGATGCTCCTGATGGTGCGGACATTGACGGTCACATCATCACCCACAGCGCCGTCACCGCGCGTCACAGCGGTTGTCAGTGCCCCATTCTCATATGTCAGGCTGATTGAAACGCCATCATACTTAAGCTCACACACATATTCAGGTTCATAACCCAGGGTCTTTTTCACCCTCTCGCCAAAATCAGCCAGTTCCTCCTCACTGTAGGTGTTGCCCAGTGACATCATCGGCCACCTGTGCCGGACCTGCACGAACTCTTCCGTCAGATCACTGCCCACTCTCATGGTCGGTGAATCAGGGGTAACGAGTTCAGGAAAATTCTTTTCCAGGGTCTGAAGCTCATTTAACAGCAGGTCAAATTCGAAATCTGTTATAACGGGTTGATTAAGAACATAATAGTTATGGTTATGTTCATTGATAATTCTTCTGAGTTCTTCAACCCTTTGTTTGGCGTCAGCAAGTTTCATATGGTCTTATTGCAGATGTTCGGGTAATCGTTTCAACTCCATACTCCGGGTATCTTTGTCCCGCAGGAGCATTTGCCGCCGGCAAGAGACTGCGTCACTATCCTGTAACCGCTCCGGTCGACCACCTTTTTCCCGCATGAGGGACAGGTGGTGTCGTCATATCCCGAACCGGGTAGATTTCCGATGTATATGTATTTCAATCCTTCAGCCTTTGCTGTTTCAGCTGCCTTGACAAGTATTCCGGCCGGGGTGGGAGGAAGGTGCTCCAGCTTGTACTGTGGCTGGAAACGGCTGAAATGCAGGGGTGTATCGCTGAATCCGTTCTCTGCCAGCCAGTTGCACATCTGTTTTATCTCATCAGGCTTGTCTGTCCACCCCGGCACAACGAGGTTGGTGATCTCCAGCCAGACCCCCTCGTCACGGTAAGTCTTCAGGCTGTCAAGAATGGGCTGGAGACGGCCACCGGTGAGCTTAAGATATGTGCTGTCAGTGAACGATTTAAGGTCTATGTTGGCAGCGTCAATGTAACGGCAGAGCTGTTGAAGCGGTTCCCTGTTGATATAACCGTTGGAAACCATGATATTTTTTATTCCTCTCTCCCGTGCCAGTTGTGCTGTCTCATAGACATATTCATAGAATGTTACGGGTTCGGAGTAAGTGTAAGCTATTGACCTGCAGCCTCCTGTGGCAGCCTGTCTCACCACTTCTGCCGGTAGCAGGGTCAGGTTCTTCGTCTTGTCCGGTGAAGTCTGCGAGATTGTCCAGTTCTGACAGTTGAGACATGCGAGGTTGCATCCCGCCGTGGCGATGGAAAAGGCGGTTGTACCTGGCATGAAATGGTGAAGAGGCTTCTTTTCAACGGGGTCAATGTTTACTGCACATGGATTGCCGAACGCCATAGTATAAAGTTTTGAATTCCTGGCGATCCGGTTGTGGCAGTCACTCAGCTCACCATCCTTCAGGGTGCATTCATTCGGGCAGATCAGGCAGACAACGCCCTTGGGACTCACCTCCTGGAACATGGCCAGTCTTTCCCCGGAATCCGGTGCGGAGGCAGCAGGGCGAACAGGAGCAAGAAAGCCCGCAGCAAGAGCCAGCGAGCTCCTCCTGGCAAAACTTCTCCTGGATATCTTGTTAACGTTGTTATTCAACTCGTTAGCCACTTTGAAACCACCTGTAAATCTACTCTTTTATCGTCACAGATGCAACAGTCCCTGACAGCAAAATGAACATCGCCAGGATGAAACATGCATTGGCTGATCCTGCCAGGGGTACAAGCAGGGTTGACACAGTCAGGTAGCCGAGGGCTGATCCTGCCATGTCGGCAGAGTAAACCCTGCCTGTCAGCCTGCCTTCCTGACGCGAGGCAAGGATCCGGTAGACTGCGCCGGTAACCAATCCTGCCAGGGGCAGGGCAATGAAGACAAATGTAAGTACAGGTCCGGCCGATGATGTTGAAAGGGCAGGAGCAAGCAAGCCCGTCAGGGTGAATATCCCCGTGAGGATCAGAACGCATACCTTCAGGCTCTTAAGGGCCAGCCGCTCACCATGGGCGGCCCCTGCCGCCAGCCCTGCCATGAGAACGGTAAGGATCACAGCCGAAAGGACATAGATGTTGCCTGCGGCAACCTGAATTAAGAAGATCATTATCATACCGTATCCGGCCAGGCTGGCTGATGATACGAACATCAGCTGCCCGCTCCTGGAAACAAATCCAAGGGAAAGCATCATCAGCAGGACAAACAATGTGATTATGCCTCCCCTCATTCCCATTTTCTCGAGCGAAAACAGGTTTGAAAAAAGAGAGGTGACAGGGCGGAGAGCGGTGTTCATTCCCGCATCCCTGTCAACATTTGCCAGTATCTGTTCGGCTTTTGTCTTTATTTCACCATCATCCAGATAGTCGCTGTTGACATAGCTTGCATCGATGCCCCGCAGGCCGGCAAGCTGTACTATGGCAGGGCTGACAGGGGCAGCGGAGGCAACAGCATAAAGCATGGAGCCAGGGATGAGGGTCACATGGCTGAAGATGTCCGACAGTGCGTTGAAGAAAGGTGAAAATCCCCTGCGGTAACTTTCCGGAGAATAGTTGAACCATGGCATCGGTGTGCACATGAAGACTCCTTCTGGTGAGAGTTGTTCCCTCACAAGACGGAAATATTCAACGGTATAGAATCTGTTGACTGACAGTGCAGAAGGAGGTGGTATCAGCTGGATTATGGCATCCCACGACCCACCATCGGCCCTGATGAAAGCCAGCGGGTCATCACGTACCACCTTCACATTCATTGTCCCGCACACGGTGGCATGGATTTTTTCTGCCGCGATGAGTCCCGGATCCATTTCGAGGTATGTCAGTTCCCCGATACGGTACTTCATGAGCTCCGGCAGGTGTCGCCTCAGCCCTCCGGAGACAAGAAGCACCCTCTCATATCCTGTGCGCTGCAGCAGGGCATAGTGAATGTTCTCCTCGGCAGATATTACATCACCTGGGAAGAAGAGCGGTC
>DAIDJT010000150.1 GCA_027451265.1 Bacteroidales bacterium
CGCACACCCTTGAAGAAAAGAGCGCACCCTGCTTCAGCGCCCCTTCCGGCGGCCCCACCGTGCAGCACTCATTGGTGATGATGCTGGAGCTGTGCCACCGTGGCGAACTGACGCCGGAGCTGGTAGTGCGCAAAATGTGCCATAACCCGGCTATCCTCTTCGGCATCGCTGACAGGGGATTCATCAGGGAGGGATACAAGGCTGACCTGGTGCTGGTTGACCCGGCCTCGCCATGGACTGTCAAAAAAGAGAACATCCTATACAAATGCGGCTGGTCACCCCTGGAGGGGACCACGTTCCGCAGCAGCGTCATAACGACATTTGCAAACGGGGTGCCGGTGTTTGAAGAAGGCAGGCTGACAGGCCGCCGGGCGCCGGAGATGCTCCGTTTTACAAGATAAACGGAAGGCAAGATGAGAAGAGTCGCATTGCTTGTCATGATTGTTGCACTGGCCGCCTCCTGCGGGGATAGCAGCAAACCGGGCAAGGGACCTGCAGGCCCCGGAGACAATACCGGAGCAGAAAACAGCACCGGGGCAGGTACTGGAAACCAGACTACAGCAGAATCCGGCGCCGCGTCAGCACCCGGCACAGCCACAGGACTCCCCGCCGGTGCAGTGCTGATAGCAAGCGATATAGTCACCGAGGTGGTGATCAGGCCTGATCCGGAAGGTGACCCGTGGGAGGTGGAAAAGGTTGCCGGCTATAAAGGCCAGACCCTTGTCGACGGTATCTTCAGCCGTATTTATGACGGCACTTTAACCGTCTATGATTATCACAGTGGTGAACCACTCACTCCCGCTGACATAAAAAAGACAGAGGCTGAATTTAAGAATGACCGCTCGAAAATAGGGAAGATCTCATTCACCGAAGACTGGTATTACTTTCCGGAGGAGAACAGGGTTGAGAAAAGGGCAAAGTCAGTCACTTTCGGCTATGAGCTCTACAACAACATGGGGAAGGTCTACGCATACAGGGCAGCTTTCAGGGCTGACCTGAACTGAAAACTGAGAACATAACCGGCCAGAACTCAGAATGGAATACAGGGCAGCTTTCAGGGCTGACCTGAACTGACAAAAAGGTAACCAAAACTCTTTCAGTATGTCAAGTTACGATATCACCAGCCTGAATGACTTCATCATCCGGAAACAGAAAGATTTTCCATATGCCACCGGCGAACTCTCCAACCTTCTTCACCACATAGGCACCGCGGCCAAGATGGTAAATGCCAAGATTCGCAAGGCAGGTCTGGTTGAGATCCTCGGCAAGGCCGGAGCCGAGAATCCCCAGGGTGAACAGCAGCAGAAGCTTGACCGGTATTCTGATGAAGTTTTCATCGATGCGCTCAAATCGTCAGGCCAGTGTGCAGGAATAGCTTCGGAAGAAAACCAGAACGAGGTTGTTTTCACCGGTGAGTTTGCCGGCAGGGGCAAATATGTTGTTTGCATGGATCCCCTTGACGGCTCATCAAACATCGATGTCAATGTATCGGTCGGATCAATTTTCTCAATTTACCGGCGGGTCACCGAACGGGAAGAAGAGGTTTCGATTGTTGATTTCCTCCAGGAGGGGAGCAAACAGGTTGCTGCCGGTTATGTCATCTACGGTTCGTCAACAATGCTGGTCTACACCACGGGCAACGGGGTCAACGGTTTCACCCTTGACCCTACAATAGGAGAGTTCTGTCTCTCGCACCCCAACATGAAAACGCCTGAGACGGGCAGAATTTATTCAGTAAATGAAGGCAACTACATAAGGTTCCCTGACGGCGTTAAGAAATACATCAAATACTGCCAGGAGAATGACCCTCCAACCAACCGGCCTTATATCTCCAGGTATATCGGCTCCCTGGTCTCGGATGTACACCGCAATATCCTGACCGGCGGCATCTTCCTTTATCCTCCGTCAATCAGTTACCCTTCGGGGAAGCTGAGGCTTGTTTACGAATGCAATCCTATCTCGTTCATTATCGAGCAGGCCGGAGGGGTTGCCACCGACGGCACGGGGAGGATCATGTCACTTAAGCCGGAAAGCCTGCATCAGCGGACACCCTTCTACTGCGGTTCTCCTGACATGATCAGGAAGCTTGTGGGCATGTGCTGCTGATGAAGCCTGCAGCCTGCCAGGTTTATTATGAAGCCTGTACAGCAGCCGGCCTGAATGTTTTTCCACTGAAAGAGAGTCTCATTCTCTTTGCGGTGAACGCCGTCTTTGCTAATTTTGCCCCCGCAGATAAAATCAATGGCCAGCACCGTTTTCAGAGACATTTACAGGCAGCATCCCTCCTTCACCAGGCTTGAGGAGCTGCTTGCCGGTGACAGCACTGAACCCGTTACAATTCACGGGCTCACGGGCTCATCACGTTCAATAGTTATGGCCGGGGCACTGTCACAGCAGCCAACCACCCATGTTGTGCTTCTCCCTGAAAAGGAAGATGCAGCCTATTTCTACAATGACCTCACCTCATTGTTGGGTGATGACAACATCTTTTTCTTCCCGGGAACATACAAACGGTCAGTGATGTATGACCAGACTGAGCCCGCAAACATCATCCTCAGGGCAGAGGTGCTCAATTTCCTGAGTTCTGGTAAGAGGAAATGCATCATAGTCACCTACCCTGAATCGGTCATGGAGAAGGTCATCAGCAAAGCCGGCCTGAAGAAAAACACCTTCTTCATAAAGAAAGGCGCAAAACTATCCATCGAGTTCCTCGAAGAGGTTCTCCGTGAATACAATTTCCGCCGCACTGATTTCGTCTATGAGCCCGGGCAGTATTCGGTCAGGGGAAGCATTACCGACCTCTTTTCCTATTCGGCAGACAAGCCTTACAGGATAGACTTCTTCGGCGAGGAAGTTGACACCATACGGTCGTTCAATCCTGATGACCAGCTCTCCCTGCAGCTGCATGATGAGATACAGGTAATCCCTGACATTCAGTTGCTGGCATTCCAGGAGAGCGCTGACAGCTTCATCGATTTCATCCCGCCCTCTTCAATCATCTGGAGTGACAATTTTGACTACATCATTGAGAAGACTGACAACATATGGGCACAGGCCCGGAGCCGCAGCTCGAAGGGAGAGATATCTGACCGTCGTGACATCATCATCACCGGCCGCCACCTGGAGGAGCTATGCTCACATCACCGCCGCATATATTTCGGCAGGGGGAAGCAAGACCCTGACACCGTCAACATTGAGTTCCGTACCGAGCCGCAGCCGGCCTTCAGCAAGAATTTCAGCCTGCTTACATCAAAGCTTGTCTCGAACGTGCAGGAGGGATACCGCAACTTTATCATTTCCGAGAGTGATGTCCAGGAGCAGCGCCTGAAGGAAATTTTTGAGGAGACTGACCCGGCAGTTCAGTTCACCCCCCTCCTGCTCAACCTTCACCAGGGCTTTGCCGATCTTGACCTGAGGATAGCGGTTTACACTGACCACCAGATCTTTGACCGTTATCACAAGTTCCGCATCAGGGGCTTCTTCACCCGCCGTGACAGCATGACTGTCAGGGAGCTGACTGACCTCAATCCTGGTGACTATGTGGTTCATTCTGACCACGGCATCGGCCGCTTCGGCGGGCTGGAGAAGATTGAGGTCAACGGCCGCATGCAGGAGGCCATCAAGCTGGTTTTCAAGGACAATGACATCCTGTACGTAGGCATCCACGCACTGCACCGCATCTCAAAGTACAAGGGCAAGGATGACACCCCTCCGCGCATCAGCAAGCTGGGCACCGGGGCCTGGCAGAAGATGAAGCAGGCAACGAAAAAGAAGGTGAAGGACATCGCGCGTGACCTTATCCTTCTTTACGCAAAGCGAAAAGCCTCCGGCGGGTTCTCTTACTCACCCGACTCATACCTTCAGCGGGAGCTGGAGGCGTCATTCATCTGGGAGGATACACCTGACCAGCTTTCAAGCACCGTAGCCGTCAAGGAAGATATGGAGGCCCCGGTGCCCATGGACCGTCTCATATGCGGGGATGTGGGTTTCGGCAAGACCGAGATTGCCATCAGGGCAGCATTCAAGGCAGCCGCTGACGGGAAACAGACTGCAGTGCTCGTACCCACCACAATACTTGCGCTTCAGCATTACAAAACATTTTCCTCGCGCCTCGAAAACTTCCCATGCAAGGTTGATTACATAAGCAGGCACCGTAAACCCGCGGAACAGAAGAAGATACTCAAGCAACTTTCCGACGGCGAGATTGACATCATAGTCGGAACCCACAAGCTCACCGGCAAAGAAGTGAAGTTCAAGGACCTGGGTCTTCTCGTCATTGATGAGGAGCAGCGTTTCGGCGTAGCCGCAAAGGAGAGACTCAAGACGCTCAGGGCCGGCGTTGACACCCTGACACTTACAGCCACACCCATACCGCGGACGCTTCAGTTTTCACTCATGGGAGCCCGTGACCTGTCGGTGATAAGCACGGCTCCGCCAAACCGGATGCCCATCATCACCGAACTGCACGGATTCAACGAGGATATTATCCGCGAGGGGATAGTTTACGAGGTGAGCCGAAACGGGCAGGTCTTCTTCATAAACAACAGGATAGAAAATATTATGGAGGTGAAGGCCTCCCTGCTGCATTTTTGCCCTGAAATAAAGATTGCCGTGGTGCACGGCCGCATGGAGGGCGATGAGATTGAGAACGTCATGTCTGACTTCATCAGGGGTGATTATGACGTGCTGCTGGCGACAACCATTATTGAATCAGGGCTGGATATCCCCAATGCCAATACAATCTTCATCAATGATGCCCATAACTTCGGCCTGTCGGAACTTCATCAGCTGCGCGGGAGGGTAGGCCGTTCAAACAGGAAGGCTTTCTGTTACCTGCTCACTCCTCCGCTTTCTGTTCTCACCGGTGACGCCAGGCGGAGGCTCAGGGCCATAGAGGAAAACTACGAGCTGGGAAGCGGGTTCAACATTGCATTGCAGGACCTTGACATCCGTGGTGCAGGAAATCTGCTGGGAGGCGAGCAGAGCGGCTTTATTGCCGACGTGGGCTATGAAACCTACCAGAAGATTCTTGACGAAGCTGTCAGGGAGCTGAAGGACGAGGAGTTTGGCGGCCTGTTCCCCGGACCGGCGGAGAAGAAGGAGCACACAGCTGAAGAGAGGCCGAAGCAGTTTGTTGAGGATGTCACGGTGGAGACCGACCTCGAGATAATGTTCCCTGATGATTATGTCTCAAACATTCCGGAGCGCATCAGGCTTTACAAGGAGCTAAATGAGTTAAGGGATGAGGCAGGGCTGAAAGCCTATGAATCACATCTCACAGACCGTTTCGGACCGCCCCCGCCCCCGGCGCTCGCCCTGCTTCAGCTTGTCAGGCTCAAATGGGTGGCGGCAAAAACCGGAATTGAAAAAGTAATTCTTAAAAATAACACTCTGATTGCTAACTTTGTGACAGACCAGTCGTCACAGTTCTACCGCTCACAACTATTCGTGTCGGTAATGAACTATGTCAACAGGAGACAGGGTAATATGTCAATGAAGCAGAATAATAACAAGCTGAGCCTGACGGTACGGGGTGTGACCTCGGTAGTGCAGGCCATTGATCTTTTTACCGCCATACTTACATGGCATGAATCGACCAGGGCAACAAAGGCAAACTAACTGATGAACCTGATCATAGATATCGGAAACACTTCAGTCAAGGCTGCACTGGTCAGCAGCGGAGTGATCATAAGCCAGGAACGGTTCAGCAATGCCGATCCGGAGCTTCTGGGCATGTTCACCGGTCGCCGCAGGATTGCAGGTGCAATTGTATCAAGCGTAGGCACTGATCCTTCCGTGTTGCTGGCCTGGTTAAGCACCAGGGCAGGGAGAGTACATAACCTGACAGCACGGTCAAAATATCCGTTCGTCATTGACTATGATACTCCCGAGACCCTGGGTACAGACCGTCTGGCCGCTGCTGCCGGGGCCGTTCATCATCATCCCGGTGCTGACCTGCTTGTCATTGATGCAGGCAGTGCCCTCACCATAGACCAGGTAACCGGCGCGACATACAGGGGTGGCAGCATCTCTCCGGGGCTGTCAATGAGGTTCCGGGCACTGCATGAGTTTACAGGAAGGCTGCCCCTGGTGACAAAGAGAAGCGGGTACACCTTCCCGGGCAAGACAACCGAGGATGCTATTGCCGGAGGCGTTATTACAGGCCTGGCATATGAAATAATTGAGTATATTCGCACATTCGAGGAAAAACATCATAATCACGTTGCGGTCATCACGGGCGGCGATGGCGGGATCATTACCCCGCTTGCAGGAGGCAGGTTGCTTCATTACCCTGACCTGGTGACCGAGGGATTGAATCTTTTACTGGAAACAAATGTATAAGAACAATAAAGCGCTTCTGATATGTCTTCTTGCACTCCTGGCTACGGGAGCAGCAGGTCAG
>DAIDJT010000151.1 GCA_027451265.1 Bacteroidales bacterium
CTGATAGACCACAGGGAGTGGACTCCTGACAATGGGCGCAACAATGCCCTGAGGATTAACGGTCTGGGTGCGCCGAGGGCATTTTACACCCCGGTGCTGAGGAGCGTCAGGGTCCCCAATGTGAGTTACGGAGAGGATTATGCAGTGGGCCTTGCCATTAGCCGCCACTACCGCATAGGGCGGATATATGAGCCGCTCTATCTGTGCCGCAGGTGGGATGAGAACTCAGATGCCGTGCTTGATGTCCAGAAGGCAAATGCACACAATCTTTACAAGGACAGGATAAGGACAATCGAGTTGCTGGCAAGGAAAAGGATGCTTGCCGCGGGGGGAAATCCGGATTTGAATGACTGATTATCAGCATAAGGTGAGGGACCTGTTTGAAGGACAGTTCCGGGAGTGGAAGCTGGCCAGGGACAACTATCAGCAGCTTGATGATGTGATGGTACGCACTGTTGCCTTTCCGGGTTATGACATTTCCGTACAATTCAATCCCGGCCGCATCACATCCTCGGCAGCAAAGGTTGATGCCAGGTCGATTGAGGCGAGACCATGTTTTCTCTGCGGGAACAACAGGCCTATGGAGCAACAGGGTCTTTCATTCGGCAATGACTGGATCATCCTGGTTAATCCGTTTCCCATCTTCCGCCGTCACCTGACAATCGTCTCCCGGCGTCACACCCCGCAGCGGATAGCAGGAAGCTTTGGCACCATGCTCACCCTCGCGCAGGAGTTACCTGATTATGTCATCTTTTACAACGGCCCGCAGTGCGGTGCGTCTGCTCCTGATCACCTGCATTTCCAGGCAGGCAACAGGGGATTCCTTCCCATTGAAAGAGATGCTGAAAATCCCGGGTTGTGCCGTCTGGCATCTGAAGACGAAAACACCGGGTTATGGCTATGGAGCGGCTACGGGAGAGGCATAATGACCCTTCGCGGCGGTAGCCGTGAAGCACTGGAATCAGTTTTCGCAAGGTTCTTCAATCGCTTTGCCCTGATCCAGAATGACAGGCCTGAACCAATGCTGAACATCCTGGCATACTTTGAGGAAGAGAGGTACACCGTCCATGTAATTCCGAGAAGAGTTCACAGGCCACGGTGCTACTTCGCCGAAGGCGACAAAAGGATACTTCTCAGCCCCGCATCGGTGGATCTCGGGGGAGTCTTCATCACCCCCAGGGGGGAAGACTTCAGAAAACTTTCAGGTGAAGACATTAAGTCGATACTTGATGAGGTTTGTCTGGGAGAGGAGGAATTGAGAATACTGTCAAAGGAAATACTATGACCGGAAAAATAGAACCTGAGATCAGCGTAGGGATTGTCACCGGCAGCGGACTGACATTCACCCTGAACGGCGACTTCCACGCCGTTGACGGAGGAAAAATGCTGTCAGGAAGGTACACGGCCGTTGCGGGCACCGACGGACTGCTGCTTCAGAACGAAACCGACACAATAAGATTCAAGGATGAGATCACCTTGACCCCGTCAGTATACGGGAGCTGCAGTTTCACCCTGCACGCCGTCACAATAGGTGTGGATTTTCACTGGCAAAGGAACGAGGACCAGACTTTCATGGGTAACCTCAGGTTTGTAAACCATGGTGGCCAGGTGACAGCAGTGAATATACTTCCGGTTGAAGAATACCTGGTGAGCGTCATCTCATCTGAGATGAGTGCCACCTCATCGCCAGAGCTTCTGAAGGCCCATGCCGTCATCTCAAGGAGCTGGCTGCTGGCACAGATGGATAAAACCCTTCAGCTGAGTGACACGGGTGAGAAGTACCGCACAAGCTTTGTAACTGACAGTGAGATCACCAGGTGGTATGACAGGGAGGATCACCGCGATTTTGACGTATGCGCCGACGATCATTGCCAGCGTTACCAGGGAATCACGAGGGCATCCACGGAGGCCGTCAGGGATGCCGTTCTTAATACCGGCGGTGAGGTGCTGATGTACCGCGATTTCATCTGCGATGCCCGTTATTCAAAATGCTGCGGCGGCGCCACGGAACTGTTTGAAAATTCATGGGAGCCGGTGAACCACCCTTATCTCACTAAGGTCATCGATGCAGGTGGCGCCACCCGGATAACTGACAGTGACCTCACTGATGAAAGTAATGCCGCTGAATGGATAAACGGGAGCCCGGAGGCATTCTGCAACACCTCCGACAGGCATGTCCTCTCGCAGGTACTCAATAACTATGACCAGGAGACCAATGACTTTTTCAGGTGGAAGGTAACCTACCGCCAAAATGAGCTGAGTGAGCTGGTCAGGGAGAAGACAGGCATTGACTTCGGGATCATAACATCTCTTGAACCTCTGTCCAGGGGCACTTCCGGCCGCATTACCAGGCTGAGAATAACTGGTGACAGGAAGAGCATGGTCATCGGAAAGGAGCTGGAAATAAGAAAGGCACTTTCAAAATCTCATCTCTACAGCTCCGCATTCATTGCTGAACGGACTGAAGAAAACGGGGAGACAATCTTCGTGCTTAAGGGTGCAGGATGGGGACACGGAGTGGGGCTGTGCCAGATAGGGGCCGCGGTGATGGGCGCTACCGGCTACACCTACAGGCAGATTCTTTTTCACTATTTTGCAGGTTCTGAAATCAAAAAACTCTATTGAAATGAAAAGAGCTTTTCTCTCCCTGCTGATTGCAGTGCTGGCCCTCGGTTCCGCAAAGGCTGAATCATGGATAAGAATCAACCAGCTGGGTTATCTCCCGGAATCTGTCAAGGTGGCAGTTTATATTTCACAGGAGCCGGTGGCGGACAAATCTTTCACGGTTTATGATGCTCTCACGGGCAAGCCTGTCTTCCGGGGAGCCGCCGAGATATGTGACGGTACCGTATGGGGAATGGCCGCTGCCGCCAGGCTCGACTTCTCAGGGCTCACCGTGCCGGGAGGGTACTATATATTATATGGCCGCACAAGGTCGGATAACTTTCGTCTCGGGGCAAATGTCTATGACGGCACGGCTGATTTTATACTGAACTATATAAGGCAGCAGCGATGCGGGTACAATCCCTTCCTTGCCGACTCATGTCACCAGCATGACGGGATGATAGTTGATCACCCCACACTCTCAGGAACGCCGATAGACGTCCGTGGCGGTTACCATGATGCCAGTGATCACCTGCGGTACACTGCCACAACCGCCAACTCGGTGTACCAGATGATGTTCGCCTATATGAAGTCACCTGAAATATACGGTGACAACCATGATGCTGCAGGCGCTGCAGGCAGCAACGGCATCCCTGACATCCTTGATGAGGTGAAATGGGGACTGGAGTGGCTGCTGAAGATGAATCCTGACAGCGGTGTGATGTACAACCAGGTGGCTGACGACCGTGATCACCAGGGTTTTCGCCTGCCAAATCTTGACAAGGCCGGTTATGGCCTTGGTCCTTACAGGCCGGTATATTTCGTCACCGGTAAGCCTCAGGGGCTGGCAGCCTTCAAGAACCGCACGGAGGGTGTTGCCTCCACGGCCGGCAAATTCTCATCGGTATTTGCAATGGGAGCCAGGCTGTTCGCACAGAGTGACCCGCACTTTGCGCAGAAGATGGCATCCAGGGCAGCTGACGCTTTTGAATTTGCCCATACTGACCTGGGAGCCACCCAGACAGCCTGCAATGTTTCGCCTTACTTCTATGAGGAAGACAACTATGTGGATGACATGGAGCTCGCAGCATGGGAACTCTGGAAACTCACCGGCAACAGGTATTTCCTTGAGCAGGCCGACTACTGGGGAACGCTGGAGCCATATACGCCCTGGATTGAAAAGGACACTGCCAGGCACTACCAGTACTATCCCTTCGTAAACCTCGGACATGCCGGTCTGGGCCTTTCGGGTACGGAATATGCCGGGAAATATACGGATTTCATGCGCAAGGGACTGGAAATCATCAACTCCAGGACAAAGGATGATGTCTTCCAGGTCAGGATACCGTTTGTATGGTGTTCGAACAATTATGTCGCGGCTGCCCTGACACAGTGCAGGCTGTACCGCGAAGCCACCGGCGATGATGGTTTTGACTACATGGAGGCTGCCATGCGCGACTGGCTCTTCGGGTGCAATCCATGGGGCACATCCATGATTGCCGGGTTGCCGGCTGGCGGAGATTACCCGTTGTACACGCATTCGGCAGTGACGGTATTCCTCGGAAAGACAACCACCGGCGGACTGGTTGACGGCCCTATCAGCAAGGCCATTCATGAGAATCTGAAAGGGCTGACACTTCTCAGGCCTGATCCATATGCTGCCTTTCAGGGGGGGCGAACTGTATATCATGATGATATAGGTGATTACAGCACCAATGAACCTACCCTCGACGGTACGGCAAGCCTCAGCTATTATCTCTCAACCCTTGAGAAGGAGGGAAGGGCAGAGAGGCCTGAAGCGGGAACTGACGTATATGATGCCTTCGGGGCTGTTATCAGGGCAGGCTCTGATGAGAAGAAAATCCACCTGGTCTTTTCTGCCGATGAGTATGGCGAGGGACTTGAACATATACTCAATGTATTGGCAGTTAAAAATATAAAGGGATCATTTTTTCTTACCGGCAATTTTCTGAGGAACAGGAGCTTTGCCCCGACGGTTAAAAGAATGATCGCTGAAGGTCATTACGTAGGTCCCCATTCTGACGGCCATCTTCTCTATATTCCGTGGGAGAACCGTGACACTCTCCTGGTGACCAGGGAACAGTTCAATGATGACATCAGAAAGAATATTGAAGCTCTCAGAAAGGCAGGGCTGAAGAAAGAAGAGCCACGTTGGTTCCTCGCACCTTATGAATGGTACAACAGTGCAATCAGCAGGTGGAGTGGAGAGATGGGGATGAGGCTTGTCAATTTCACGCCCGGAACGGGGACCAATGCCGATTACACCACACCGGACATGGCCAACTACCGGTCATCAGACGTGCTCATCCGGAAACTTGCCTCATTTGAAGAGAGCTCGCCGGAAGGCCTCAGCGGGGCAATAATTCTTATCCACCCGGGAACGGCTCCGGAGAGGAGTGACAAGCTCTGGATCAGGCTGGGTGAGATCATTGATTACTATTCGGCAAAGGGATATACATTCAACAGGTTATAGATCAATATGGCAGCAAAGGAAAACACCCGTTCGCCATGGGCATGGATACCGACACTTTATCTGGCTGAAGGCTTACCATATGTGGCGGTAAATATCGTATCAGTGATCATGTACAAGCGGATGGGCATCTCCAATGCAGACATAGCATTGTACACGAGCCTCCTGTATCTCCCGTGGGTCATCAAACCCCTGTGGAGCCCGCTGGTTGACATGCTGAGAACAAAGCGGTGGTGGATTGTAATCACACAGCTTGTTCTTGCGCTCGGCTTTGCATGTATTGCACTGACAATACCGGCATCGTTCTTTTTCAGGATCACCCTTGCTTTTTTCTGGCTGTTGGCATTCGGCTCCGCTACACATGACATTGCCGCGGACGGTTTTTATATGCTCGGTCTCAATACAAACCAGCAGGCAAAATATGTTGGTATCCGCAGTACATTTTACCGTATAGCCACCATCACAGGGCAGGGACTGCTGGTTATTCTTGCCGGGTTCCTTGAAAGCTCCTCGGGCAGGGAACCGGTTACTCTCTTTGTTGAGGCTTCGCCGCAGTATTCAAAAACGGTCCTGCAGGTGCCGCAGGTGACTGCTAATTCAGCAAAGCCCGGTGAGCTCTACTTTGTTCTTGACAGTGACTCACTGCGCATCAGCACACAGACCGTCGACAAGGACAGCCTGGGCATACTCCTTGATTCAATAAAAACCTCCAACCTCAGCAATGGCTTTTACAAACTGGAAGAAAAGAAGTCAAAGGAACAGGGGTGGTGGGTCAGCCGTATTTCCAATCCTCTGGGTGCATGGATCAGGGAAAACTTCGGAGAGGAGAGGGGCGCTGCTGCTACTGTGACTGGCAGCGTGGCTGTGGTGCCCGTCAGAATCTCGGGGAAGCCTGGTCCCGGGAAACAGGTGGTCCTCAATACTTCACTGAAAAAGGGAGACAAAAGTATCGCCCTCATCCAGGGTGAACACCTTGTCTTCAATGAATCAAACTGGGACAAGCCCGCATATATGGTCTTCCAGGCAGACTCCAAGCTCACAGGGTATACTTCTGTAACCTATGCAGGATTGTCCGGTAACATTCCCATGGCCTGGGCTGTCACCTTTTTTGTCCTTGCCGGCCTGTTCCTGGTCCTGAGTTTCTATCACAGGTTTGTACTCCCGAAGCCTGACACTGACAGGCCGCATGAAAACCTTAAAGCTTCGGATGTCCTCAGGGAGTTCGGTGCCACCTTCGTTTCCTTCTTCAGGAAGCCCCAGGTGGGTGCTGCGC
>DAIDJT010000152.1 GCA_027451265.1 Bacteroidales bacterium
CTGGATTATGTTGCCCGGTGCGTTGCGGTCGGTTATTATATGGTGTACCTTGTTCAGGTTGCAGATCTTTCCGAACCCCCTTTTCCCGAATTTGGTGGAGTCGGCCAGCACAATCACTTCCTGGGCAGCGTTTATCATGTACTGGTTAAGATGCGCTTCGGCGATGTTGCTTGTTGTCAGGCCATGTTCAAGATCGAGACCGTCAATCCCGATAAACAGCTTGCTGCACATCATCTCCGTCAGGAGCGATTCCGCATACGGCCCTATTGCTGATGCGGAGCTCTTGCGAAGCGTTCCGCCAAGCTGGATGATGTCAATATTGGGTTTGTAACTAAGTATCAGTGAAACCTTGACTGACGGAGTAATGACGGTGATCGGCTCTGTGATGGTTATATGCTGTGCAAAGGCCAGGACCGTGGTGCCGGAAGCAATAATTATACGGTCATTCTTGACCAGCAACCTGTTTGCCGCCTCCGCAATCCTTGTTTTCTCCCCAACCTGTACCTTTTCCTTCTCGTCAATATGCCTGTCAATAGTCAGCGAACTTACCTGGCCGGCACTTCCATGAGACCTGGTCAGCATCCTTTTTTCCTCCAGATCTTTCAGATCTTTTCGAATCGTAACTTCTGAAACTCCCAACCGTAAGCTAAGGTCATGGACCCTTACATAACCCTCCTTTTCTAGTTCAGTAAGAATAATCCTGTGGCGTTGCGCTATGTTTCTCATATACCATGACCGATAACCGGATTTGTTGGTTGACTTTCAAAGGTAAAAACAAAAGTAAAATAAAACAAGAAAAATAAAATCTTAAAAAGATAAGAATATTACGATTTATTATTATTTCTTTCATTTTTGTTTTGAATTAAGGAATGGTTGTCATATTTTTACCCTGTTTATCTGACATAAATCATAATTAGGAGAACTATACTTTGGAAAGAGAAGATTTTTTAAAGGATCTGAAAGACAAAAGGCGGCAGTGGGATTTCATCGTTATCGGAGGCGGTGCCACCGGTCTTGGAGTTGCCGTTGATGCTGTCACCAGGGGTTACAGCACACTGCTGCTTGAACAGAGTGATTTTGCAAAGGCAACATCGGCCCGGAGCACCAAGCTCGTCCACGGAGGGGTACGCTATCTGCAAAAGGGTGATGTGGCCCTTGTGAGAGAGGCGCTCCGCGAAAGGGGTTACCTGCGCAGGAATGCGCCGCATCTGGTGAAGAACCAGCGATTCATCATCGGAAACTACAAGTGGTGGGAGAAACCCTTTTACACAATCGGACTTACCTTTTATGACCTGCTCTCCGGCCGGATGAGTCTCGGACGCTCGCTGCCGATGAGCCGTAACAATGTTATCAGGTCTATCCCGCAGATAGTCCGCAAGGAGCTCAAGGGTGGTGTGGTATATCATGACGGGCAGTTTGACGACTCCCGTCTTGCCATCAACCTGATGCAGACAGCCATTGAAAAGGGCGCTACTGTAATCAACTATGCAAAGGTCATTCAGCTCTTAAAGAGCTCTGACGGTCAGATTTCAGGAGTTGTTGCAAGGGATGAAATGGACGGCACCAATTTCACTGCCGAGGGTAAATGCATTGTAAATGCTACCGGCATATTCGTCGACAGCATTATCAGGATGGACAACCCCGAAGAGAGGCCCCTTGTGAGGCCGAGCCAGGGCGTGCATCTTGTGGTTGACAAAAGCTTTCTGGGTGGCGATGACGCCATCATGATACCAAAGACCAGTGACGGAAGGGTCATGTTCGGTGTACCCTGGCATGACCGGGTAATACTCGGCACAACGGATATTCCCGTTAAGGAATTCGTCCTTGAACCGAAAGCCCTTGACGAGGAGGTTGATTTCATCCTGGAGACAGCCGGCAGGTACCTGGAAAAGAAACCGCAGCGCAGTGATGTTCTGTGCGTATTTGCAGGATTGCGGCCGCTGGCGGCACCAAGGCACGTAAGCGAAGGAGCAAAAACCAAGGAGATATCACGAAGCCATAAACTGGTTGTATCACCTTCCGGTCTCGTGACAATCACCGGCGGAAAGTGGACCACATACCGCAGGATGGCAGAGGATACCGTCAACGCCGGTATAAAGGTCAGGAAGCTTCCGTTCCGGCCGTGCTGCACCAGGAACCTGAAGATTCACGGGTATTTTGAAAATCCTGACAGGAACAACCGGATGTACATCTATGGAAGCGACCTGGAGGGGATACTAAAAATGCAGAAAGAAAATCCATCATGGGCTGAAAAGCTTGACGGCAGCGCTGACTTCACAGCCGGTGAGGTAATCTGGGCCGTGCGCAGGGAAATGGCACGCACCGTGGATGACGTTCTGGCCCGAAGGGTCAGGGTCCTTTATCTTGATGCCAGGAAGTCAATTGAACTGGCACCCAGGGTAGCTGAAATCATGGCTGAAGAGCTGGGCAAGGACAGGAACTGGGTCAGGCAGCAGGTTGAAGAATACACCAGAATGGCAGAAGGGTATGTGATGTCCTGAAGCCTGACTGGCGGCATCACCGTAACAATTAATTAATGTTAAAGAGCCCGGTATGAAAAAAAGAAACTCAATATTTGCCCGCTGAAAAACCTTAAAAATCAACCTGACAAACAGAGTACCGATGATAAACTTTCTGAAACCGCCTCCACATAAGGAGCCTCTTCCTGAGGACAAGGTGGATAAAACCTACAAGCGACTGAGACTGCAGGTCTTTATGGGAGCTTTTGTAGGTTATGCCGCATACTATCTTGTAAGAAAAAACCTTGCGCTTGCCATACCGGGGATGATTCAGCCGGCAGAGAACGGAGGGCTGGGCTACACCAAGCTTGAGCTGGGGATAGCACTCTCGGCCATATCCATAGCCTATGCATTCAGCAAGTTCCTGATGGGTGCACTTTCCGACAGGTCTGATGCGCGGAAGTTCATGGTCATCGGCCTGATCCTCTCCGCCATCCTTATGATGTCAGTGGGCATCTTCCCCTTTGCCACCAGCGCAGTGTGGATAATCTTCGTCATTATGCTCCTGATCGGGTGGCTCTCAGGCATGGGATGGCCTCCCTGCGGACGCATCATGGTTCACTGGTTTTCGCACAATGAGCGGAGCTTCAAAATGGGGATATGGAACACCTCGCACACAGTCGGAAGCGGACTGATGGGCAACCTGGCAGCATGGGGAACAATGCTTATCGGCGGACTGTTTCTTGCTGACATCGGCGGCGGAGTAATGGTGGAGCAGAGCTGGAGGGCAGTCTTTGTCTTCCCCAGCGCCATAGCTCTCCTGCTGGCGATATTCTGCTGGTGGGCATTGAGAGACACACCGCAGTCATGCGGTCTCCCGGCCATAGACAAGTACAGGAATGACATCCCGGTGCAGAAGGAGATGAGCTCTGACAAAAAGATACCTGCAAAGGAACTCTTCCTTAAATATATATTCAAGAACAAGATCCTGTGGCTGATAGCCCTGGCAAACGTCTTCGTCTACCTGATCAGGTACGGAATAGGCGACTGGGCTCCGACGTATTGTGAGGAGGCCGGCCTTCTTACAAGCGAGCAGAGCAAGATGGCATTCTCACTTCATAACTATGCAGGCGTTCCGGGAATGATACTTATAGGGTGGATCTCGTCCAAAGTCTTCAAGGGGCGCTGTGCTCCCGCCAACGTGATATATATGGTGCTGGTACTTCTCAGCGTGCTGCTCTACTGGAAAGCACTACCTGTGGCAACTTTCCTTACAAACGCCCTTGGCACCGACCCCGACGCCACCAGGGTCACCGTGGTTTACTCAGCCCTTATAGCAATCGGCTTCTTCATCTACGGCCCCGTTGCGCTGATAGGTGTGCAGGCAGTGAACCTCGTCCCCAAGAATGCCGCAGGAACAGCCGCCGGTTTCGTCGGCCTCTTCGGCTACCTTCTGGGCGACGCCCTCCTTTCAAAGGTGCTCATCGGTGCCGTGGCTGACAACGTGAAACTGGGCTGGGGAGCTACCTTCTGGATCTTCATCGCCGCAAGCATACTGGCTGCCATCTTCTCCGCAACCACCTGGAAAAAAGAAAAAGAATCTTACCTCGGACATATAAATCAGTAAACATGAAGCAAAGGACACTTACTCTTTTTATAGCGGCATTCTGCCTCACGCTTACACTCAGCGGACAAACTTACAGGCATATTTCCGGATGGCCTCAGGAAACAAATGACAGGATCGAAGGGTTCCTGAACTCGACCATCACCATGAACATCCGTAAGGTTGCCGTGTTTGACAGTGACGGCACCACCTTCGGGCAGGTACCTTATTACCTTGCTGACGAGGCGTTATACCGCTATGCTGACGAGGTGCTGAAAGAGAGGAAGGACAAGGAAGCCAAAGAGAAACTGAAGATACTTGACCGCATGGTAAAGGACGGGAACAACGTGGGCAAACCCTACGTTGAGGACAGGGTGCACTTCCTTGCTGGACTGACCCCGGAGGCAATAGAGATGATTGGTTATGAATGCTACCGGGAGTCATACCTGGACAAGACCTATCCCGAGATGAAGCAGCTTGTTGCCAACCTGAAGGAGTACGGTTTTGAAGTTTACATCCTGACAGCGTCACCGGAGTTCCTCTACCAGAAGTTCGTAGCTGAAGAATACGGCATCCCTGTCACCAATGTGCTTGGCGCCAAATGTGTTGTAAAGGAGGGCATCACCACCGGCGAGATCATCCCTCCCATCCCGCAGGATGACGGCAAGGCCCATACAATTGAGACCTTCATCAAGGCAAAGCCTCTTATTGTCGGAGGCAACAGCCGCGGTGACATGGACATGCTGAATGAGTCGGCCGGCCTGAAGATTGTCGTCAATCCCGATGACATCACCGTCCGCGGTCCCGAAGACGGCCCTATGAACGGCCACACTGTAAAGTCGTACTGGGAGAAGGAAGGAGCACTGATAGTAAGGTGCAATGATGTCAGGGACCCGAAGGTCAGGTTTCACACCGAGGAGTGGAAGATAAGACAGAACAAGGCAAACCCCAAATGATCAGTCAATATGAAAAGAGACATACTGTTTTTAACAGCTCTGACAGCCGCCATGCTGGCCGGATGTGCCGGGAATAAGGCGCCTGCAACAGGAGGGGTGCAGGACTACATGCCTGAGAATGCCGTTATAGCCCATCGTGGGACCATCTACTGGGCTCCCGAGCTTACCGAGGCTGCCTTCCGCTGGGCGCGCAACACAGGCGCCGACTACGTTGAGCTCGATGTTCAGCGCACCAGTGACAGTGTCCTCGTAATAATGCATGACAAGACTTTTAAGCGGACCACCAACGTTGCAGAGGTCTTTCCCGGCAGGGAAGCCGATCCTGTCAGCAGCTTCACCTATGAGGAGATAATGCAGCTCGATAACGGCAGTGCATTCAACAAAAAAAATCCTGACCAGGCAAGGCTGAGCTTTGCCGGTCAGAATGTACTGGTGTTTGAGGACGTCTTCCGCATTGCGGAAGGCAAGCGCATAAAACGCAACCCTGACGGCAGCCGCGTCTGGACAAGGGATGAGGCAGGCATATATCACTTTGAATATGAGGCTGACCCCGCCGACAACGGCCACAGACCGGGAGTTTACATCGAATTCAAGATACCCGATGAGTACCCGCTCATTGAAGAACAGGCCTACGATGATCTCAGGCGCATCGGCTGGAATCCGCTTGAAGGAGAAATACCTGCCGCAGATGAGCCCTTCTATAAGGGAGACAGGGTGAATATTGGCAACACGAGGGGAAAGATCCTCGTTCAGACCTTCTCCCAGAAGGGAATGATGAACCTCAGGAGGGTGTTTCGTGAACAGGTCCCTTACAGCTACCTCATCGGCAATCCCAAAACCAACCTCTTTGCACAGGAATCAGTTACTGACAGCATCGTCGCTTTCGCACGTGAGTGCGGGGCCCAGTTCATAGGCACCAACCTGGGCGAAGAAAATGACGGCCTGGCACCCGCTTTCGCGGAGAAGATACATGCCGCCGGGCTGAAAGCAAATATCTATTCAATAAATACAGTGCAGCAGATGGAGAAGTACTTCGGCCCCGGCGAAGGGAAAAAAGCTTCTCCCCTTGCTGACGGGATGATCACCAACCGCACCGACCTGACGATTGATTTTTATTGCACCCGGAAAGTACGGGCAAACGGTACTGAAAAGAGCCCGGAGGAGATACTGACAGACCTCGGATATAACAAGTAATGAAGGGAGATTTAATGCCAGAAATAAGAAAACTGCTTCTGCTGCTTATCGTAGCGGCGCTTGCCGCCTGCACGGGCTGTAAGGAAGACCCTCCTCCTGTTGATGAAGGACTTAAGATAACAGGTGTTTCA
>DAIDJT010000153.1 GCA_027451265.1 Bacteroidales bacterium
TCAATATGGGCCATACGCTCGACAGCGCCCGGGCCACGCATCCCGAGACCGATAAATCCGATGCGTACTTTCTCAAGTGGCGGTGCTGCATAGCCTGACATGTTAAATTTCTGGGCGTGGGTGGCCATTACTGCTGCCCTGACCTCAGCCAAAGCCTCGGTTGATTTATCGTGGCGGGTGCATGAGGCCATCCCGGCGGCTGTAATGGTTCCTGCTCCCGCAACCGCTGCAGTGCGGAGAAAATTCCTTCTGTTGGTTTTCATGGTTTAGGTTAAGATTCAGTTTTAATTATGATCGCAATATACAAAGTTCCATGATTTTTAAATCACGGCAAATGTCAGCTGTTTAATATTCAAACAAGGCGAATGACTCCCGTCGTCAAAGATAGGGCTGTCTGCTACCGGACCCACATGAACTGACCAGGAGGGGAAAGAACTGTAAGGCAACAAGCCGGACGGTGCGTAACCTGCATGAAATGAGCCTGCCGGGACATTAATCAGTTCTTTTCATTCTCCGGAGGCTTCCTCCTCTTCCTGATGAGATCACCTGCCACTGATCCGGCCAGGTAACCGAGCACGGCACCCCATGGTACCATCAGGTACCAGTTTGACTTAATGGTGCATGTTCCCGAAACACATCCGACATATTTCCAGTACAAAAACCCTCCTGCTGCCCCTGCAACTGTTCCGATTATTTCCGGAAGAAATTTCCGGAGAAGATCCTTTTTCATTTTATGCTGCTTTCTTTAATTACACTTCTGAAAAACTCCTGCTCTGCCAACTGTTCTTTTTCCCAGTTAAGCTCTTTTGCAGCAGCCCTGGCTTTGTCACTGAGGCCAGATAGCAATTGCCTGTCATCCCTGAGCAATGAAAGTGCACCCGCAATGGCACGGGGAGTCATTTCATCCAGCACCAGGCCGCATTCGTACTTCCTGACCAGCGCTGACACCTCCGGCAGCGGGGAAACAATCACAGGCACTCCTGCAGCTATGGTATCAAACAGTTTATTGGGCAGACTGAAGCGCTGATTGATACAGGTGTCTGTATCAATTGATAACCCTGCATCACAACACTTTATGTATCGCATCAATTCTTCCCGTTTCATCCTGGGAAGAAAGATGACCTTGTGATCAAGTTGCTTTTTAAGCACCTGTTGCTTTGCCTCTTCAATTCTTTTACCAGTCCCGATTACAACAAGTTTGACATTGTCAATAAGTGTCATTGCCTCAAGCAATTCTGCCGAACCCCTGCCCGGATTGTCACCGGATCCATCCTGAAATACTACAAGCAGTTCATTTATCCCGGCAGCCAGATCGCTTCGCTGATACGGCACGATATTATCAGCAGGCACGGAAAGGTTCCTTATCACAACAGGATCACATCCATACTCCTGCCTGTAGAGCTCTGCTATTGAATCAGATACCGTGATCATACTGCGTAACTTCGGCAACAGCATGCGCTCAGCCATCTTCCAGAGAGAATGCTTGAACTTCCTTTCCGTAAGACTGTATTGCCCGGTAAAATATTCGTGGGCATCATACACAAGTGGTTTCACAAATAAACGCGATGTTAAATGACAAGGAATCAATGTGTCCAGATCATTGGCAACATAGAGGTCAGACTTCTTCAGCAGCAAAAGCCTGAACAGCAGAACCACATTGAACGAAAAATACATCATAGGCCCNTTTCGGAAAGGCACCCTGATCATTAACACCCTAGCTGAAGGAATAGATACAGGCAGTGAGCATCCGGTGTACCTTCCGATGAGCGTTACACTGAAGCCCATAGATGATAGTACAGATGCATGCTTCTGTACCCGCATATCAGTTGACAGATCACTTATGACTGCAATTACTGCCCTCATAATCTGTCTGTTGTATAAATATACATTTGTATTACCGCCAATAAAGTCTCCGTAAGATACTAAGAAATTTTTAGCTATGTTTGTGCATTGTTTTACGGCATATGGAGAAAACTCCCGCTAAAAGAATAGTTCACCTTGTAAGCTTCAACATTCCCTATCCTCCTGATTACGGAGGCATCATGGATGTTTATTACAAGATCCTTTCCCTGAATAAACAGGGCGTCGGGGTAATACTTC
The DNA here is from genome assembly GCA_027451265.1 of Bacteroidales bacterium. Taxonomy (GTDB): domain Bacteria; phylum Bacteroidota; class Bacteroidia; order Bacteroidales; family VadinHA17; genus SR-FBR-E99. The sequence goes on from DAIDJT010000153.1 coordinate 2,101, forward strand.
ACTGTTTCGGATACGGACGAAGCCGGTCCAGGACCCTTGAGCGCGAATGCCTCAGGATCCATTACTACAGACGCGAGCTGAACCTCTTTCACCTTTTCCGCAAGGATCCGTTTATCGTTGTTTCACGAGGGAATGACATGCTCCTGAAAGACCTCCTGACTGACAACCATCCGATAATTTTCGAGGGGCTGCATACCACCCATTATCTTGGACACAAGGCACTCGAGGGAAGAATCATCATGGTCAGAACTCACAATATCGAGCATATCTATTACCGTAACCTTGCATCGAATGAAAAGAATCCTTTCAGGAAGCTTTACTACAGCACCGAAGCAAGGAAGCTCGAGCGTTATGAGCCTAAGCTGGCCAGTGCCACATGGTTGCTTTCAATCTCACCCGGTGACACTGAGTATTTCAGTTCAAAATACGGCAATGCCGTTTTTGTCGGCCCCTTCCATCCCGGTGACGGTTGTTGTAATGACACCGGAACAGGCGACTATATTTTGATGCACGGTGATTTCTCCACAGCTGAAAATGATGCTGCCGCCCTTTTCATCCTCAGGGAGGTGGCTTCAAACTGGAAGTACAAGACCGTTCTTGCCGGCAAAAGGCCATCTGCGGAGTTGTCGGAAAAAGCCTCCGCCATGAGACATGTCAGGCTGATTCCGAACCCTTCCATGAACCAGATGAATGACCTGATTGCAAACGCCCAGGTATGCCTGCTTAACGCCTCTCAGCCTACCGGGATGAAGCTAAAGCTTATTAATGCACTCTGCTCCGGACGGCACGTTGTCGTTTCACCGGCAATGGTATCAGGAACCGGTCTGGGAGAGCTCTGCCATGTGGCTGTCACCCCGGGAGATTGGATAAATCAGACTGAGATGCTGATGAAGGAGGAATTCACCCGGGATATGAGGAACCAGCGCAACCACCTTCTTAAAGAGGTGGCTGACAACGATGTCAATGCAAGGAAAATAATCGAGACCATTGACGGATATAATCCTGAGTTATAATATCAGGCAACGCAACCAGCTCTACCCTTACTGGTAGATTCTTCTCCTGTTCAGTTCGCGCCTGTAGGCGGAGGCGTACCTGTTGTGCTCCGCAAGCGTTCTTGTAAAATGATGATAACCTGACCCGTCATATTTGGCAACAAAGAAGAGGTACTCATGCTTTTCGGCATTAAGGACGGCATCCAGCCCTGAGCGTGACGGGCAGCGTATCGGTCCCGGTGGCAGACCAGGAAACTTGTAGGTATTATAGGGCGAATCAACTTCGAGATGCCTGTTAAGGATACGACGCAGTGTGAAGTCATTGACAGCGAACTTAACCGTCGGATCAGCCTGCAGCGGCATTCCAAGACGAAGCCTGTTCAGGTACACTCCTGCAATACGCGGCTTCTCATCCTCCCTTGAAGCCTCCTCGTCAACGATGGAAGCAAGGGTTGACACTTCCACGGGAGTGAGCCCCCTGGCTTCAGCCATTTCGGTCCGGTCATCATTCCAGTAGTCCCGGTATTCCTTGAGCATCCTGCGGTAGAAGCTGCGGGCGTCGGCTGACCAGTAAATCTCGTAGGTATCAGGAATGAAGACAGCAATCAGGGTTCGCCTTTCAAAGCCGTCAGCGGAATAGTTACTCCCGTCATCGAAGAATGCAGCCAGCGAGGCTGAGTCAGCTTCTATCTGATCTCCTATCCTGCCGGCAAGCTCGTCAAGTGTGCGTATGTTGTTAAAGGTGACCATGACAGGTGTCTGGCGGCCGGAACGAAGCATATTGACAAGGCTGTTGTTGCTCATACCGGGTTCAATGACATACGATCCCGGCTTGACAGTCTTCCCGAACGACTTGAGCCGCGATGTGATGATGAAGCTTTTCCTGCTCCTCAGAATGCCAACCCGGTCAAGGGTGTCATTGAGGGCCCTGAAGTCTGATCCCGCAGGAAGGAAAATCCTTACCGGCTCACCGGCATTTACATTCTCCCTGAGCACAACAGCCCATAGAAGCACGATCAGAACAAATCCGGCACAAAGCAGGAAATAGAAAAGTGTCAGCAGTATCTTTTTCATCGGGTGCGAAGTTAATAGAGCGGGCCGAATATCCGCGCCAATGACTCCCTGTATCTTTCTCTCCTGTTCCTTTGCTTCCATTCCTGGCTGATAACCTCAGTGCAGTTCTTGAGGTCTTCGGCAAACAGAACCCCCAGACGCAGTGCAAAATCCTCATTATAAATCAGGGCCGTCACCTCAAAATCAAGGTCAAAACTGCGCACATCGACGTTTGGAGAACCCACCGAAGAGAAAATGTTATCCACCAGCAGGTATTTTGAATGTATGAACCCGTTGCGATAGAGGAAAATCCTGACGCCGGCCTCAAGCAGTTCAGAAATGTATGATCTGGTGTTCCAGTTGGCAATTATAGAGTCAGTGTTTTTAGGAAAAATCATCCTGACGTCCACACCACTGAGTGCGGCTGTTTTCAGGGCGGTCAGCAGGCTCTCATCCGGGCTGAAGTATGGTGAGGTCAGATATATTGACGATTTGGCCGTAGCTATTGCGGAGAAGTAAACCTGCATTATTGTCGCCCAGTCAGTATCGGGACCGCTGGAGGCCACCTGGACAAGGCACCTGTTGCCAGTGTGCACAACCTGCTCCAGTGACCCGTCAGGCGGCAGTTCCTCCCCGCTGACAAAATCCCAGTCGGCAATGAATACCCTGTTGAGAGCTGCAACGGCCTCGCCTTCGACTCTCAGATGGGTGTCAATCCATGGTCCCAGGTGAGGCAGGCCATGCAGGTACTTGTCAGCTATGTTCAATCCTCCGACAAAGCCCACTTTTCCGTCAACCACCAGGATCTTCCTGTGGTTACGGAAGTTGATCTTGCTTGAGAAACTGGGAAACCGCACGGGAAGAAAGGGAAAAATCTGCACTCCTGCTTCCCTCATCATTCTTATATAAGGTTTCCGTATGTTCCAGCTTCCAACGTCGTCATAAATGAGCCTCACCCTTACACCCTCCCTTGCCTTGCGCATCATGAGCTCGCTGAATTCAATGCCAATTGTATCAGGTTCAATACGGTAGAATTCAAGGTTGACGAAACTGGTTGCAGATGCCACCGCGTCAAGCATTGCGGGAAAGGCCTGGCTTCCGTTCACCAGCAGATCAATTTTGTTGTCAAGGGTCAACAAAGACCTGTTATTCCTGAGCATCAGGTGTATAAGATGGCTTTTTGACCTGATGGCATCACTCTCTCCTGCAAGAACGGACGAGAGAAGCCTGACCTGGTGGTCAGCATTGTCATCCAGCCTGGCGCTGTCAGCCATGCTCTTGCGGGTGTAAATCTTCTGCTTGCGGTAGTTCCTGCCGAAGAAGAAATAGACAATGATGCCGATAACCGGGACAAACAATATCACAAGCATCCATGACAGAGTCTTGAGAGGATTACGGTTCTCAAAAACGATCATAAGGCAGATTGCAAAGACGGAGACCAGGTAGATAACCGTCATGACGTTTTTCAGTACTGAAATTGTGTTCCCTGCCAGGATCATTGCGCCATCATTCACATACTAGCGTAAATATAAAAAAAGAACTCTTCCGGCAAACTGCGGAAGAGCTCTTTTGTATGTCACTCAGGTCAGAAGATCAGTCCCACCTGCACCAGCAGTGCTCCGGTGCGGTCATCAAGAGTGAAGGTCTGATTGCCAATTTCAATTTTGTCACCAAACTGGTTCAGGTTCCCTTCATACCTCAGGTCAAATGTGAGTCTCTTGAACAGGTCGAATCCCAGGCCTGCCTGGTATCCGAATGTTGCCCTCTTGTATGTAGCACCTTCAATAATCTCCTTCGGATCTGTTATCATAACTGAGGCTGCAGGCCCGGCATTAATTCGGAGCGGACCAACCTTTACTCCGAGGAGAACGGGTATATTCAGTTTGTTGAATTTCTGATTGTAGACCACCGGAGCACCCCCGGCCTCAACATCATCATATGTTACCGAGTTTGTTGCCGTGGCAAGAAGAAGCTCAGGTTGGATATAGAATCCCGCAAAGGAAGCCCTCATGAACACTCCGCCCTGGAAGCCCCACTCAGCATCCTTGGCTTTCTGAAGAATCACTTCGAAATCAGTACCCTGGAAGGTTTGATTGGTAAAGGTGAAGTCCGTGCTTGCCCCGGCCTTAAGACCGAACTTGACCTGTGAATACAGAGGAGCGGCAAGAACAAGTGCAAGAACAATGACAATGAACTT
>DAIDJT010000154.1:0-4374 GCA_027451265.1 Bacteroidales bacterium
AAGGACTGATATGGAGAGCAGCTTCTTCTCCTCATCATTCAGAATGCTGCCGGGAGCACTCCTGTTTATGACATCATGCCTGTGGTTGACATAGGCTTCCACCACCGTCATCCTGTTCTGTGTCAGCGTTCCCGTTTTGTCGGAGCAGATGACCGTTGCACTGCCAAGTGTCTCGACGGAGGGCAGCGTCCGGATAATGGCGTTGCGTTTAACCATACGCTGGACACCAATTGCCAGCACAATGGTTGACACTGCAGGCAGCCCTTCCGGTATTGCAGCTACGGCAAGGCTGACAGCCGTCATGAACATGCTGATTACCTGATTGCCGTAAAGGACTCCCACAGTGAATATCACACCGCAGATTGAAAGTGCCACGATGCCGAGCATCCTTCCAAGCTGGTTGAGCCTTTTACTCATCGGAGTCTCCGTGTCACCGGCATCCTGAAGCATGTGTGCTATCTTGCCCACCTCGGTTGCCATACCAGTGGCTGCCACAACGCCCCTGCCCCGTCCATAGGTGACCATGCCGCTTGAAAATGCCATGTTCTTCCTGTCACCGAGAGGAATATCGTCACCGGTGAGCACACTCGTGATCTTGTCAACGGGGACGCTCTCTCCTGTCAGCGATGATTCCTGTATCTTAAGGTTAATGGCCTCCGTCAGCCTGATGTCAGCCGGGATGACAGCGCCGGTTTCAAGGATTACCATGTCACCCGGAACGAGTTCTTTGGTGTTCACCTCTGTGACGACGCCGTCTCTGAGGACTTTTGACAACGGCGATGCAAGCTCCTTGAGAGCCTCGAGCGATGTCTCGGCCTTCTTCTCCTGGATGGCCCCGATAAGTGCATTAACCAATAATATTCCAAGGATAATCCAGGTGTCGAGCAGCCCCTCTCCTTCCATCACTCCGACAACTCCTGAGATGGCCGCGGCTATAAGAAGGATTATTATCATAAAGCTCCTGAACTGTTCAAGGAACATCCGCAGAAAACTCTTTTTCGATTTTGACTCCAGTTGGTTGAAGCCGTATTGCTCCTGCCTCTTCTTTGCTTCTGCCGTGGTCAGCCCTGATGATTCGTCGGCGCCGAGTTCCCTGATCAGGTCAGCGGCTTCTTGTCTGTAAGCTTCTGTCATTTGTTCTTTCAGATAATTTCTATTGTCGCATCCCTGCTACGGCCGGTACCATCCGCCGCCCTCTCAGCAGTATTGTTATAAACATCTGTCCGGGCATCTGCCGCACTAAATCAAGGCACCAAAATTATTAATTTTAAATGATTGCATCTAAATTTTATGCCTGAACCGGAACGACGATTTAGAGCAGTGATGCAAGGCTCTTCTTCATGTTGTCATAATGCGAGCCCTCCCAGTAAATCCTGTCACAACAGGGGCACCGCCTGAAAACGGAGAAATATTTTTTTGTGTCAGCAAGAAGCCGGTCGGCTATTTCCTCCTTCTTTACTTCTTCCAGCACTGTGTTGCAGGTTATGCACCTTGAAAAGAGCCTTACATGCTCCCTGAGCCTGAGCGCTTCGAATACCTCCCGGAGCTGCTCATCGTGGTATTGCGACTTCACAAGGTACCCTGTAGCAGCAGTTGCACTCTTCAGCAGCAGGCGGTCACGGGTGAGTATCACCCGGCTCTCCCTTACAGCTTTTTCAATTATCTCCCGGTCATCAAAAAAGGCACTGAAAAGAGAATCAAAGCCACACAGCCTTAGATATTTTGCCAGCCTTCCGAGGTGTACATCAAGGATGAATCTTTTTTCAGGAACATCATCAACCATAGTGATACAATTTAGTAAAAAACTCCGTTCCACTTACCCCACCTACGGAGGAAACATCTGGCTACTCACCTTTGTTGCCAAATAATCTCCGGCTTAATTGCCCTGTTTTACTCCGGCCCGAAGATTGGTTCCATATAGGCAGCATACATCCCCTGCATCTTTTCTTCAAAAGCCTTAACATCAAGTCCTTCCGGAAAAAGAAGATACGTAAACACCCCGAAGTTACCCCATGAGCCTATCTGCTCCGGCAGAAAACTCCTTGTCTTCGTATTTGTAAAGTGCACGAGGCATATTGATAAACCTGACATATGCTTCCACCTCGGGGTAATCCTGCGCTACCTGGGGCCCGAAGGGTATCTGTGCAACAATCCATGTGAACTGTGTGATTCTTTTACACTTTCCGTATGATTTTTTTACACTTGCCTGAATATCTTCATTGACATATTATTGATTATGTGACATTTACAATCACGGCATACTCTTTGGTTTACTACATTGAAAAATAGAACAGTGATGAAGTATCTGATATGCATTGCTTTGGTTATGGCAGCTGTTTTACCCCGGGAACTGGGCGCCCAGGAAACAAAATGGACTCTGAGTGACTGCATAACCTATGCACTTGAGAATAATGCAGGGCTGAAAAGACAGGTTTTACTTACTGAGACTGCAACTGTTAATCTGACAAAGTCCAGGATGGATCTGCTGCCCGACCTCAACCTGGGCTCTGATGCAAGAGTCGGATTCGGGAGGTCAATAGACCCCGTAACCAACCTGATCACATTCAAGCAGAATGTCAGCAACTCATACTCCCTGAACTCGTCGGTAGAACTTTTCAACGGGTTCACAACCCTGAACACAATCGCCGCCGGCAAATTCATGCTGAAGGCTGGGCTGGAGTCGGAAAAGGTTGCCCGCAATTCACTTATTGTTGAGATTATGGGGCAGTATTACCAGGTCACCTACACCAAGGGGCTGGAGGAAGCCGCCAGGATGCAGATGGAGTTGTCGGAAAGGCAGCTTTTCAGAATTACGAGGATGGTTGAGACGGGAAAAGAATCGGTTTCAAAAAAATATGAAATGGAGAGCCAGGTATCAGGCGACAGGCTTACCTGGACAATCGCTCAGAACAACGCCAGCCAGGCGGTGACACAGCTGAAACAAATGCTTCAGTTGCAGCCAGGTGTGGCTTTTGACATTCAACTTCCTGACCTTGACCTGATAGTGATCAGCAATACAGGATACGAACCTGACAGCATATACGACGTGGCAGCCCGTGTCCTTCCAAGGCTCAGAGCCATTGAGTACGAACTGGAAGCATCACAAAAACAGCTCTCTGCAACAAAGGGTCAGCTGGCTCCCAGCCTCACTGCAGGAGGAGCCATCTATACAGGTTACTATAAGGTGCTTGGCGAGAATACGGCAGGGCAGGTCTCCTTTGCCAGCCAGTTGAAGAACAACAACAGCCAGGCCGTGTACCTCTCTCTGAATATCCCGATATTCAACAGGTATTCCGCCACCAGGAATATCAAACTGGCAAGGATCCGCAAGAGTGACACTGAGCTCAGGCTTGAACAGGAGAAGAACAACCTCTATACTGAGATAGAAAATGCCTGCCTGAGTTACAATCGCGGAAAGCAGGAATACCTGGCTGCTGAAGCCAACCTGGAGTTCAACAGGAAGTCTTACAATGCCGTTGAAAAGAAGTTTGAATCGGGACTTGTAGACGTTACTGATTACTCTGCAGCCAGAACTACCCTGTTCTCGGCTGAGACAGAGGCCCTCAGAACCAAACTGCAACTGATAATACGTGAACTGACCATCCGGTTCTTCCTGACAGGTGAGTATGAAAATCTTGTAATGAACTAAATATAAAGAAAAACAGAATGGACAAGCCGCTTGAAAGAATGGACAAACCCATTGAGAAAAAGAAGGGCATAAGAGGAAAACACATCGCATGGATTGCCGGTGCCATAGCATTCATTGTACTATTGTATATGGCATTCTTCGCAGAGCGAACCTCTACCTTCAGGGTGGAGAAGGATAAGCTTATAATAGAGACCGTTACGGAGAACGTATTCAATGATTACATAACCGTTCCCGGCACTGTGGAACCAATCAGTACAATATTCCTCGATGCCCAGGAAGGGGGCCGCGTCGAGGAGATACTCATCGAAGAGGGATCAATGGTCAGTGAGGGGGACATCATCCTGAAGCTCTCAAATCCTGATCTCTATCTGAACATACTCGACAGCGAGGCACAGCTGGCTGAAAAGGAAAACTTCCTGAGGAACACACAGATAGCCATGGAGCAGGACAGATTGCAGATCAAGCGCGAACTGCTGAACCTTAAGTACGACATCGAGAGAAAGAAACGGAATTACGACCAGAACCGGATGCTGATGCGTGACAGCCTCATCTCGGTGGAGGAGTTCATCCGGTCAAAGGAGGATCTTGACATGGCAATTCAATCAGAGGAGCTATATGTTGAGAGGCAGAAGCAGGATTCGGTCTTCCGCTCGGTCCAGGTCGACAACCTGAAGAATAATCTCGATAACATGCGCAAAAACCTGGCTCTTGTAAGGCAGCGGATG
>DAIDJT010000154.1:4384-6334 GCA_027451265.1 Bacteroidales bacterium
AACCTGAATGTGCGGGCAACTGTTGACGGCCAGCTTGGGTTGCTTGTACCCGAGATCGGTCAGTCCATCTCCAGAGGCTCAAATATGGGCCAGATCAACGTGCTTACATCCTTTAAGGTGACCGCCCAGATAGATGAGCACTATATTGACAGGATCCGTACCGGTCTCACAGCAACCCTCGACAGGCAGGGCAATGCCTTTAACCTGACGGTGCGCAGGGTATACCCCGAAGTGCGAAACGGAACCTTTAAGATAGATATGGTATTCACTGACACTTTGCCGGGGAACATCCGTACCGGCCAGACCTATTATACAAGTCTTCAGCTGGGTCAACCCAAAACAGCCATACTTGTGCCTATAGGCGGCTTCTTCCAGGAAACCGGAGGGCAGTGGATATACGTCGTTGATCCTTCAGAATCATATGCCACCCGGAGAGATATCTCAACAGGAAGAAAAAATCCAAAGTACTATGAGGTCCTTGAAGGCCTGCAACCGGGAGAAAAGGTTATAATCTCAGGATATGAGACCTTCGGGAATAATGAAAAACTGGTTTTCAAAAACAGCAAATAACAATTAATATTTAAATCATGATCAAGACAAATGATTTGACAAAGGTCTTCCGCACGGAAGAGGTGGAGACGACAGCGCTCAACAAAGTCTGCCTGGAAGTAAAAGAGGGTGAATATGTTGCCGTAATGGGTCCTTCCGGATGCGGCAAATCGACTCTCCTGAATATCCTGGGTCTGCTTGACAATCCCACATCCGGAAGCTACCTCTTTAACGGAACAGAGGTGGCAAACCTGCGGGAGCGCGATCGCACAATCTTCAGGAAGGGAAACATCGGTTTTGTCTTCCAGAGCTTTAACCTGATAGACGAACTGAATGTCTATGAAAATGTCGAATTGCCGCTAATCTACCTTAAGATGAAGGCTGGCGAAAGAAAAAAGAAGGTTGAAGATGCGCTTGAAAGGATGAAGATCACTCATCGAGCCAAACATTTCCCCCAGCAGCTGTCGGGAGGCCAGCAGCAGAGGGTGGCAATTGCACGGGCTGTTGTGGCCAACCCAAGACTGATCCTGGCAGATGAACCTACGGGCAACCTTGACTCTAAGAATGGCATTGAGGTCATCAATCTTTTGTCTGAACTGAACAGGGAGGGTACAACAATTATTATGGTGACACACTCTGACAGGGATGCAGGCTATGCCCATAGGATTGTAAATCTATTTGACGGACAGGTAGTTACAGTTTAGGTTCTCACCCTGGCACACTGCAAGGCAACCTGAATTCCTGCACACTACAACCCGTAGGAATTCATCTTGTTATAGAGCGTCTGCCTTGTTATACCCAGTTTACCGGCTGTTGCTGTTATGTTACCGTTGTGTCTCCTCAGGCTCTCAGCAATGAATCTTTTCTCCATCTCCTCCAGCGTCATCTCTGCGTGGGATGACCTTGCCGGAGGGGGGCTGAAAATAAAATCAGACGGCTTGAGTACAGGAGAGTCGCTCAGTATAACTGCTTTTTCAATTGCATGCTGCAACTCCCTTACATTGCCCGGCCAGTCGTGGGTAGCCAGCTTTTCAAGGCCCTGAATGCTGATCCTCATATCGCCTCTGCCATACCTGGAACTGTAATCGCGCAGGAAATGCTTCGCCAGTATTGGAATGTCATCAACCCTGTCACGTAATGGAGGAACCTCTATCATGATTGTATTTATCCGGTAAAGAAGATCCTCACGAAATCGGCCTTCTTTTACCATCTTCATTATATCACAGTTCGTTGCAGTGATAAGCCTTATGTCAACTTTGGTCTGCCGGTTAGATCCGACCCTGCAAACAGAGCGGGACTGCAGCACCCGCAGTATTTTTGACTGGGCCTGAAGTGACAGATTCCCGATCTCATCCAGAAACAGGGTGCTGTTGTTGGCGGCTTCGAACTTCCCTGCCCTCT
>DAIDJT010000155.1 GCA_027451265.1 Bacteroidales bacterium
AGCATCACATCACCTGACGTGTTGATAATAAACGGGATGTTTACGCTGTTGTCGAAAGGGTTCGGGTATGGGGTTCCGGCCATGAACTCACCCGCCACGTCACTGTATGAACCGGTAATTTTTACCGAATAACGGCCATCTGTTCCTGTTGAGACCCTGAATTCCCTGGAATTCAGGAAGAAGGAGACCCTGGCATTCATTACCGGTGCTCCCGCGCGGTTTGAAACCGTTCCTGTCACAGTCACATCCGCGGCAAAAGCTCCGGGTATGAAAGTAGACAGACATAAAATGCTGATAAACAAACGTATATAATGCATCGCCATATTTGCCAGTTTCCGGTTGTTGGTAATTGTGTGAAGCTCTTCTCATCAAATGTAACATAAAGTGGTGTTAATTTCCCCGGAATTTTTCAACATTGGCTCCTGATTTGTCTATATTGGAGGAAATCCATACATTTATACTTTGCTGCGGCTTCACATTTATGGAAAAGATAGAGATCAGGGAGACCTCAAAAACCCCATCTGTAAGCTTTGACCCTGAATCGGGTCAGTTTGAGATGCGTGGAAAATCCATTCCGGAGAATTCGAACGGCTTTTACGGGCCTCTCATTCAGTATGTGGAGAAATATGCCGGAAACCCCGCAGAAAGGACTGTGCTGAGCGTGAGGTTCGAATTCTTCAATACAAGCTCCTCGAACAGGATACATGCTCTTTTCAAGAGATTTGAACGGATCTTCCTCGCTGACAGGGACGTCATGATCCGCTGGTACTGCGAGAACGGTGATGAAAACATGCGTGACGCCGGAAGGGATTTCAGGGCTATCCTCCAGGTACCGTTTGAAATAGTTGAAGTTGATGAACTTTGATTCCGGCACCAGTCCGCTGGAAAATGAAATTTTCCCTATTTTAGTAGCTGAGATTTTTACCGGATGGCACTGAACTATATCTGGATTGCATTTTTTCTGATAGGGTTTCTCTTCGCCCTTGGGCAGCTTATTTTTAATGGTGATACAACGATATTCAACAAAATCGTTGAGTCAACCTTTTCAAGTGCGAAGACAGGCTTCGAGATCTCACTGGGTCTTACAGGCGTCCTCACACTCTGGATGGGACTGATGAAGGTTGGGGAGAAGGGTGGCGCGGTTACTTTGCTTTCCAGGGTTATCGGGCCGCTTTTCCGAAGGCTCTTCCCAAAACTCCCGGCTGACAGTCCGGCCCACGGATCCGTGATGCTGAACGTGGCAGCCAACATGCTTGGCCTTGACAACGCCGCCACTCCAATGGGCCTCAAGGCGATGAAGGAGATGCAGGAACATAATCCTGACAAGGAGGTGGCGTCTGATCCGATGATAATGTTCCTGGTGCTGAATGCTTCAGGACTGGTTATTATTCCCGTGACAATAATGGTTTACAGGGCACAGATGGGTGCTGCCAATCCGGCCGACGTCTTCATACCTATTCTGATTGCCACATATATTGCCACACTTGCAGGCCTGATAAGTGTGGCTGTTGCCCAGAAGATTAACCTTTTCAACAGGGTGGTGCTTGCTTACCTCGGCGGTCTGACAGCAATTATTGCAGGTATTGTATGGTATTTCAGCACCTTGCCACAGGAACAGATCAACACCATTTCGACATTTGCGGCAAACTTCATTCTCCTTTCAATAATAGTCTCATTCATCGTGATGGCCATGTTGAAAAAAGTCAATGTTTACGAGACTTTTATCGAGGGAGCCAAAGACGGATTCAAGACCGCTATCACAATCATACCCTACCTGGTTGCCATTCTGGTAGCAATTGGCGTTTTCCGGGCATCCGGTGCAATGGACATGCTTGTAGACGGCATTAAAGCCGTTGTGGCCTGGATGGGGCTTGACACCTCCTTCACCGATGCCTTGCCGACGGCCTTCATGAAACCGCTCAGCGGAAGCGGCTCTCGCGGAATGATGATTGATGTCATGAAAATTCATGGTGCCGACTCCTTTGTGGGCCGCCTGGCCTGCTGCCTTCAGGGTTCAACAGACACCGTCTTTTATGTACTTGCCGTCTATTTTGGCTCTGTCGGTGTCAAAAATTCAAGGTATGCCGTTATTTGCGGCCTGATTGCCGATATCGTCGGCAGCATTTCCGCTATTTTTATTGCCTACCTCTTCTTTGCCTGATACCACGGTTTTTTTACAGCTCCGGACCGTATTTTCCGGCCCAAATTGTATTTTTGCCGCACATTGACTCAAAACTTATAAACATAACATGTAAACCTTTTCATTATGGGACGCGCATTTGAATATCGCAGGGCTTCAAAGGAAGCCAGGTGGGACAAGATGTCAAAACTCTTTCCGAAGCTCGCCAAGTCAATCACAATGGCCGCAAGAGAAGGAGGGGCTGACCCGGAGATGAATGCTCGTCTGCGAACGGCAATCATGAACGCCAAGGCGCAGAACATGCCCAAGGATAATATCAAGGCCGCCTTAGAACGTGCTTCAGGAAAGGATACTGCCGATTATGCGGAAATCACATATGAAGGTAAGGGACCTCATGGCGTACTCATAATGGCGGAGGCTGCCACTGACAACAATACCCGCACCATAGCCAACGTCAGGGCTTACTTCAGCAAGAACGGCGGCACAATGGTCCCGACAGGCTCACTTGAGTTCATGTTCTCACGAAAGGCTGTGTTTGAGTTTGATCCCCCGGAGAATCTTTCGAGGGACGACCTTGAGCTCGAACTGATTGAGGCCGGGCTGGAATCACTTGAGACCTATGATGATGCATGGTTTGTTTACGGTGACCGGGCAAACTTCGGATCATTGGCGAAAGCCCTGGAAGATAAGGCTATAGAGGTGCAAAAGGCCTCACTGAAGCGCATCGCTCTCAATCCCGTTACCCTTTCGGAGGAGGAGATGGCCGACGTGGAAAAGCTGATTGACCGCCTCGAGGACGATGATGACATCCAGGCAGTCTATACCAACATAGCATAGGGAGTTGCGAGGTGCGAATTGCGATTTGCGAGGTGCGAATTGCGAATTGCGAGGTTCGATCTATGAGGTGCGAATTGCGAGGTGCGAATTGCGAATTGCGAGGTTCGAATTGCGAGGTTCGATTTGCGAGGTTCGATTTGCGAGGTTCGATCTGCGAGGTGCGAATTGCGAGGTGCGAATTGCGATTTGCGATGATTTAGACCGTGCGGGTCATCATTTTCATACTGCTGACTTCCGACTGCTGATTGCTGACTGGTTTACTGCTGCAGCCTCTTTCTCAGCTCACGGAAATCAGGCATTATGCTGGCCAGCAACTCATAGTATTCCCTTCCGTGATTGTGGTGAACGAGGTGGCACAGTTCATGAACAATGACATAATCAATAAGTGCCGGGTCTTTCTTCATCAGCTCCCTGTTGAGCACTATTGTACCTCCTGAATGGCAGGTTCCCCAGCGGCGTTTCATCTTGCGCACACTGACGTTGCCGGGCGCAGGAACCAGGTGCGCATACCTTACTGCAAGGCTTATCGTCCTATCCGGCAGGTACGCCTTTGCTTCACGCAGGTACCATGCCTCTGTCATCCTGGTGAGTTCCTCCGGCGCAGGGTTACCTGACACTGTCAGCACAAGACTGTCATCACAGTACCGGACCCTTCGTGCCGGCCCGTGATTTACTTTCACGGTCAGCATCCTGCCAAGGAAGGGTAGGGCAGACCCCTCTCCGATGATGACCGGGACTCCGGGCGGGGTGACATTCTTCAGTCTCCTGACATGCCTCTCTATCCAGGCTGACTTCTTTACCGCAAACTGCATGAGCGTCGTCAGCGGCACATACCACGGTGCCCTGATAAGCAGCGTGCCTCCAGGCTGAACATGAAGGGCAACAGTACGTCTTGCTGACCTGACAATACTAACCTCAACCTCCCCTGATGCCAGGGTGAGAGTCCTTCTTCCCATGCTTCCTGCCTGAAGTAATCTCCTGTTTTTCTATTTCGCGTTGAAATCAGCCCTCGAGGCGACCCTGTAACCGGTCAGGAATCCTACCCTGGACACCTTTACAAGCTTGTCGAAATCAATGAATTCAAAGTCGTCTGTCTGCTTGTGGTAATCCTTGTGCAGACCGGTAAAGAAAAAGAGTACAGGCATCTTTTTCCGGTAAAACGGATAATGATCTGACCCGGAAAAGTGCGTGCCTTTGCCTTCATCAATGGGGTAAATGCCTGATTCCTTGCATGCCTGTGTGGCAAGGCTTACCAGTTCAGGGCTCTCGGCACCATGTATCACCTTAATTGTGTCGCGACCGGTTATGTCAATTTCCCCGGACAGGGATGCACCCACGTCAGTGTCCCGCCTTGACCGTGCTATCATGTCAAAATTAAGAGCTGCAACAGTCTTTTCCAGAGGGAAGGGAGGGTTCTCAGTATAGTATGTGGAACCATGCAACCCCTCCTCCTCGCCGGTGGTCCAGAGGAAGATGACACTCCTGGCAGGCTTCCTGTCGAGTGCTGAAAATGCGGCTGCTATGTTCAGCAGACCTACGCTTCCCGAAGCATTGTCATTGGCGCCGTTATAAATGCTACCGGCAGCATCCTTGCCTACATGGTCATAATGCGCGGTGAAGATCACTGCTTCATTCTTCAGTACCGGGTCAGAACCTTCTATGTACCCGATTATGTTATTGCTCGTAACAGTATCACTGTTCACGTTGACACTGATATGCGTCTTTAGGTTAGGGATGATAAATGAAGCAGGTTTACGTGATGAGGCTATGCTGTCCTGAAGCTTCTTCAGGGTAAGTCCTGATCCGTTCAGCATCTGGTCAGCAGTTTCGGTGCTGATAGCGTAGGCGTTTAATGGAAAACTGAACATCTGTTTTCTGAACAGTGGTGTCAGCTGATAGGATGAGCCCATCGAAAGCAGGTCAGAAGAAATATCGTTGCCGAGCGCAGGATCAGCTACGAAAAGGATGGCTTTTGCCTGTAGCAGCATTATCATGGAAAGCTTCCTGGCCTCGGTCATCTCGCTGATACCGGTACCCGGTTCCGGCATCCCGTTCCCCTTTATTTCAGGAAGCCTCGTCATTATTATTACGATCCTGTCCTTGAGGTTGATCCCCGCCAGGTCATTATACTTTTCTGAACTGTTCGTATAACCGTAGCCTCCGAAAACAATTTCGCCCTCAAGATTTATGGTGTCAGAGGGGGGTATGAGGGGCATTATGCTGGTAGAACTTATAGTATTTGAATTGCTGTCACTGATTGTCATCAGTGATTCGCCCGGCACGATATTTTGTTTAAGGTACCTGAGTGGCTGAAACAGATCATCATTACCGGGAAGAGGGTGCAAACCCAGCTTCAGGGCTTCAGCCCTGATATAATCTGCGGCAAGGTTGTTTCCTTCACTCCCCGTCCTCCTTCCTTCAAGGCTGTCAGAAGAGAGGTATTTCATGTAAGACTCTGAGCCCTTGAGTGTAATGGCCCTCAGACCTTCCTTTTGCGGGTACAACGGCAATGCCGCAAGCAGTGCGGCTGCCACGATCAGCGATTTAAGTTTCATGCTTTAAACAGTCTTGTAAGAGGAAGTAAAGGTATGAAAATGAGAGATCGGTTGTCATTGCCGGTCAGATTTATTGATTCATGTTATTTATGCTACCTGATTGGTGGTTGTCACTTCTGATTGCCAGCTTTGACTGTAATAAAAACTATCTCGGGAGGCATGAAGAACCTTGCGGCCATACCCATTGTTCCCATCCCGGTGGTGACGTAAAGATGACTTCCCCTGAATTCATACATACCCCTCCACCGCTTATGGACCAGTGATGCCGGCGACCAGAGGCCCCAGGGCAGGGCAGCCTGGAAACCGTGAGTGTGGCCTGAAACTGTTAATCCGGGCATCTTGCCGGAGACAGATGAAAGAAGCCACGCTTCGGGATCATGAAGCAACAATATCGTGAAGAGGCTGTCAGGCAGCGGTCCGAGCACCTTCTCAAAATTGCCGTAATTCATGTCGAGGTGATGGCCATGGGTTTCAATGCCTGCAACTGCCATGGCGGTCCCCCTGTAACTGATCAAGACTGCACTGTCCCTGAGAAGAGTGTAACCTGACTCTATAATTCCGGATCTGACCATCTTACGACACAGGGCGCTGTAATCCGGGTCATAACCAGGATAATAGGAACCGTCGTCATGATTGCCCTCAACGGCAAATGCCCCGGCCAGCCCGCCAGCCTTGCGAAGTATCGTGTCACACCTGCCAAACTCCTGCCAGCCGTATGTTATGAAATCACCGGTATTCAGAACCAGGTCCGCCTTCTCCCTCCCGATACCCTCCATTGCCCTGTCAAGTCGGCC
>DAIDJT010000156.1 GCA_027451265.1 Bacteroidales bacterium
CCGGAGGAAGGGAAGCCGCTTACCCGGCTATGCAGGTCATTGGTGTAGAGAATTACCAGCTTTTGCCCGGGCTTTGTCCGGGCAAAAGTTACCTCCAGAGCTGAACAAAAGAGCAGCAAGGCGAGCACTTCATACTTTAGCATGTTTTTTACAGATCTAATTCCGCAAAAAGTTCGGCAATAGTCATAAGAAAGCCTTTGCTCAGCGTCCCAAACATTGTTCTCTGCGTCCCAAAAGCAAAGGCGCAGTTGTCTTAAAGCAGGTATCTCAGGAGATCGGGAAAATTTGTCTCAGACGGGCAGGAAGCTCTTCCGGCCTGTCAGCGATCTGATCGGGGAGGAGCGAGGCAAGAAGTTCCCTGCGATTCAGCCCCCACGAAACGGCAATGACAGGAATACCGGCAGCCCGGCATGCTTCGATGTCACGGGTTTCATCTCCCACATATACAATTCTGCCGGAAGGCAGTTGCTCACGGATGATCATCTTTCTTATGACCTTTTCCTTGCCGAGGAAGCTTCTGCCGCTGTAAACGAAATCAAACAGGGCTGACAGGCCGTTAATCTCAAGGAACTTCCTGACATTTTCCACGGAGTTGGAGGTGAGGATGCCCATCCCGTAACCGGCATTGCGGATTTCGCGCAGGGAAGATTCCATGTTATCGAAAAGCTTCATCTCGGGTACGTGCCTGTTCATCTCCTTCCTGATTCTCAGCGTAAGTGTCAGCAGCTTCAGTTTCGATATTCCGTAGGTCTCAAGCAACTCCTGTGGTTTTTTCGTCCGGAACAATTCCCGTTCCCCGACGCCGACAGGCAGACAGTTATATTCCGGGGCAATCCGGTTATATACGCTTAATCCCAGTTCGAGGGTGTCAGCTATAGTGCCGTCAAAATCAAAGATTATATAATCAGCATCCTGCATTCAGGCCAAAGATACTGATTATTCGCAGGAGAGCCCCGTCACTCCTCACCTTGTGACCCGAACCCTTTTCTCGCCCCGGTAGCTTCTGATGTTGCCCTCCTGTTTCAGGTACCTTATCAGTGCATCGGCAGTTGTAAAAAAGAGCGACTGACCTGGATCAGCATGGACATATTTGTAAACCTGGGTCATATAGCTGTTCATGGCCACAGTGTATACAGTGTTCATATCCAGCGGTTTACCGTCATTGGTGAATATCTTTATCTCCTCCGGGTTCCCCTGGTCATTGATTTTTATATCGGTGGTGATACCCGAGGTGTAGAGAGGTGATCTGTCATCTACCGGCCAGGCGGCACGCAAAAGGGAAAATATCTCCCCGCCGCTGAGTTTTGTAACCACCAGTTCATTACCGAACGGGTCAAGCTGGTAGACATTCTTGATTGTTACCGGGCCTTTTGGAAGCTGGTCAATGCGGACGCCTCCCGGGTTCATCAGGGCGATGTCAGCCCCGGCTGCCGCACGCTGGGCATCGGCCATCAGGTAACCCAGCTCCTCATATGATGAAAAGTCGTCAGTTGCCGTCGCTATCACCTGGTTAAGCACAGGGTTGTCATTGTACCTGTCAACAATGGCACGGATCTCAGGCTTCTCCTTCTTTGAGTTCCTGATGTCAATCAGTTGCATGCTTCTGCTGACCTTGCCATCACTGCTGACGGTCAGTTTGACCAGGGTGCCGTATTTCAGCTTGTTTTCAGCCTGTGTGATCATGATTCCGTTGTGGATCTGTTCCTTTTCGACACGTGTATGGGAATGGCCCCCTATGATAAGGTCAATGCCTGCCGGCATCGTTTCAGCCAGCCTGACATCTTCCTCAAACCCGAGGTGGGTCAGTGCAATGAAAATGTCACTGCTGTCTTTCAGCCACAAATAATCTTGTGCAGTGTCAAACGGCGATCTGAACACGAAATTCCTGACATTGTCGGGATGGCTGTCAGGGATTCCGTTCTGGCCAAGTTGAAGAAGTGCGAGGAAAGCTATCTTCAGGCCGTTGGGCAGGGTGATGATTCTGTACGGGCTGATCCTTAAGCTGAACTGTTTGTCAGGAATCAGGTTGGCACAGATGAATCTGAAGTTTGCCATGCCCGCAAGATTACTGAATCCCATGGGGCCCGTATCAAATTCGTGATTTCCAACGGCGCTCAGGTCGAATCCGACAGCATTCATCAGGTCAATCACGGGCCATCCTTTTTCGGGGTACTGGTCGTTTATGGGGTTGCCTGTCTGGTTATCGCCTGCGGCGATGAGAAGCATATCAGGGTAAATGGTCCTGAGGCTGTCAACAATCCACGCCAGTTTCGGGAAATTGTCAATAGCCGCGTGCATGTCATTGACGGAAAAGATAACTGCCTGGCGATCAGCCAGAGGAACAGTCCCGGACGGCGCCGTAAGGGCTGTGCCGGCATGGACTCCGGTGACCTGAGACGAGCCTCTGTAACCGTCATGGTCGCGCGTGCCGCCTGCCTGCCTCGTGCTGCTGCATGACAGAAGGAGCCCGGCTGACAGAAGCATCGCTATTGTCTTCATGGCAGAGGTTTTCCGTTTGGGCCCGGATTTGATGACAAGGGTGTTTCCTTCAGTGAGTTCACCGTCCGGGGCCACCCTGTTCCCGAAGAAGTCCTCGGCTGCAGGAAGGCGTTTGGGAATTTTTTGTCCCGACCGGGTATAATAGCTGATTATCGCATCCTTTACCCTGGCACCATTGTGAAGTTCAAGGGCCACATTGTTGACCGTAATTTTCATTGCAGAAATAGTTAGACTATAGTAACAATCCAAAATTAACTATTTCTTCCGATGGTGAAGAATTTCAGGTTCTTCTGAACGGCCTGGTAAAGACGGTGAAAAAGGTAAACAGTTCAAGGCGTCCGGCTATCATGAGGAGTATCATTGTGACCTTGGCCACCGGGTTGAAATGGGCAAAGTTGCCCATGTTTCCCGAAAGGCCGAGGCCTGGCCCGATACCGGCCATACTGGTGGCTGAAGCCCCGGAAGCTTCCAGGATCGATATTCCCGAGATTTGCATTATCATACTTCCGGCAAGAAAGGTAAGGATGTACAGAAAGATGAAGACCACAACCTGGTTTACTGTGTCATCGGTCACCCT
This sequence comes from Bacteroidales bacterium, assembly GCA_027451265.1. Taxonomy (GTDB): domain Bacteria; phylum Bacteroidota; class Bacteroidia; order Bacteroidales; family VadinHA17; genus SR-FBR-E99. Next base: position 3,077 of record DAIDJT010000156.1, read on the forward strand.
CTGACCGTTCATCTGTACCGGTATGACTGCAGAAGGGTGATGCAGTTTGATAAATGCGTTTCTGAGGTTTTTCAGGGCTATCAGGTGTCTGCCCATCTTTATGCCACCCGTTGTTGACCCTGTTGATCCGCCGAAGAACATAAGCAGGAACATGAAATACCATCCGAGAGGCGGGAATTTCATATAGTCAGTTGATGCAAAACCTGTGCATGAGATCTGGGAAGTGACCTGGAAGTATGCATCCCTGAATGACAATTCAAAATTCCGGTCGGTTCCGTAGAAGAGGATCAGGGTCAGGAAGCAAACGCTTGCAGTCACCATGAATATATAGAACCACAGCTCGTCGTTTTTCCGGATCTTATGGAAACTGCCTGAAATAAGATGATAGTAAACTACATAGCTCACTGCCGCCAGGAACATAAAAGTGCCTATAATATATTGAGAATATGCCGAATAACCGGCAATGCCCGTGTTCCTGGTTGAGAACCCCCCTGTGGCGACGGTTCCGAATGAGTGGCAGATACTGTCGAACAGGTTCATGTCTCCCAGTGAGAGGAAGAGAATCTCGATGGCTGTCAGCCCCAGGTATATCAGCAGGATCCTGGTGACGACTCCTTTTATCTGCGGGTGGATCTTTTCCTTTACGGATGATTCAAGACTGAAAAGCTGGTAGCCTGTCACCTTCAGGGAAGGCAGAATGAGGATCACCAGCACAATGATCCCTATGCCTCCGATCCAGTGGGTCAGGCTTCTCCAGAAGAGAATTGAGCGGGGAAGGCTTTCGACTTCAGTAAGGATTGATGCCCCGGTGGTGGTAAATCCCGATGAGGACTCAAAAAATGCGTTGATGAATGTCGGGATGGTTCTGCTGAAGAGATAGGGGAATGATCCTATTACTGAAATCACCACCCAGGCCAGTGTCACAATCAGGAATGTATCCCTGTTGCTGATGTTTTCCTTTTTGTATTTCCGGCTTGCAAGACGGAGGATCCCGGCAAGGATTAAGGTGGTGAGAGCCGACAGCAGGAATGGCATGACAGTTTCGCCGTATATGGCTGATACCGGGGTACATGCCAGGAGGAATGCTGCTTCAATCAGCAGTATGGAACTCAGTATCCGTATAATGCTGACCGGGTTGATGAGGTTCATTGGGCGGTCTTGAAATTGCGGTGCAAAATTGAGGTCATAACCATTAAGTTTAAATAAAGAATGGTTCTTTACCCATAAAGATTTTGTAAAGAATCAACAGCCAGAAACGGGTGACGTATTTCCGCCACATTTATATATAATTAAAAGTTCCAGTCAGCTTCCGAACCTGTAACCGATGCCTGATTCAGTTATAAGCAGGGTGGGATTTGACGGGTTTTCCTCTATTTTTTTCCTGAGCTGGGCGATAAAAACCCTGAGGTACTGCGTTTGTTCAAGGTATCCATAACCCCATATCTCCTTCAGGATAAACTGGTGAGTAAGCACACGGCCGCTGTTGCGGGCAAGAAGGGTCAGCAGGGAGTACTCCGTGGTTGTGAGTTTCACGATCTCGCCGTTTCTGCGAACGACGTGATTAAGAAGATCTATACTGAGTGTACCGAACTCAAGCACCGGGGTATCCTGTTTCTCCTCGCTGAGTCTTATTGCTGCCCTGATCCTTGCAACAAGTTCCCCGCTGCGGAAGGGTTTTGTAAGGTAGTCATTTGCCCCTCCGTCAAGGGCGTTGATAATATCATCCTCTGAAGAGCGGACTGACAGAACGATTACCGGTTTTGTGTACCACTCCATCAGGGTAAGAAGAAGCTTCATGCCATCCATGTCAGGCAGTCCGAGGTCAAGGATGACGAGTGAGGGGCTGTGGGTTGCGGCTGCCACCAGTCCCTCCCTGCCGGATGCGGCGAAGATGGTATTGAAACCATAGGTTGACAGCGAAATCTCGAGAAGCCTGCGGATCTGGACCTCATCATCAATTATGAGTATTGTTCTGTCATCTGTCATTTTGCAAGGTCTAAGTGATTCATATCCGGCAGTTCGGATGGGATTGCAATGGTGAACATTGCTCCTCCCGTTTCAAGGTTGGCTGCGGAGACGGTCCCTTTGTGGACGTCAACAATGCCTCTTACAATGGACAGTCCCAGTCCCAGTCCTCCGGCAGGCGATCCGTCTACCCGGAAGAATTTGTCGAAGAGGTGCGGTAGTGATTCCCCCGGGAATCCCGGCCCTTTGTCTGATACCCGGAGAATAAGGTTGCCTTTTTCGTATAGTGCTTCCATTTTCACGACAGATCCCTGGGGAGAGTGCTGAGAGGCGTTGAGCAGCAGGTTGATAAGCGCGTGCTCCAGGAGACCGAAATCGATCTTTACCAGGGGCATTTCCTCGGCTATTGCAGTCACCAGGCGGAACTGCCCGAGTTCCTGTTCAAGGTTTTGGGTGACCCTCTGAAACAGATCGGTCACGTCATGCCAGTCAAGCCGCAGGGAAATCCTTCCGCTCTCGATGCGTGACATGCTGAGCAGGTTTTCCGTCATATGGTTCAGTCTTGCCGAGGCCTTGAGGATTTCGCTGTAAAGCGCCCTTCTGTTCTCTTCCGATGCCTCCGGGTACATCAGGGTGTCAGAGGCGCCCATGATAGCGGCTATAGGGATCCTGAACTCATGTGACACCAGGTTGAACAGCGTGCCATAGAACCTGTCTGATTCACCGAGAACCCTTGCCCTTGTTGCCATCTCGCCCAGAAACTCGCGCTCAAGGGCGCCGGCTATATGGGAGCAACATGTATCCCAGAAGGCATCCCTGTTCCTGTACCGGTCTTCTTCGATCTTCAGTGCGACGACGCCGGGATTGATCATGGCTCCTGTCAGCGGGTGGTAGGTAAGCGGTTCATCCGGCCTGTTGGCGGTAAACCGCCCTGCTTTCTTCAGGTTGGAGAAAACCCATTCCGCGGTACCACGGTCAGGCTTTTCAGGAGTGTTCCTGTCATCAGGGTCAGGGTTATAGACCAGGTGGCCGTTGCCGTCCTGGATTATGAACTGAGCTTCAGCCCCCAGACTGGTCCTGAAGTTATCCTCCGCCACCCTGATAACTTCCTCAGTGCCTCGTGCTCCCGACAGTCCGCCCGTCAGGCGGAAGAGGGCATTGGTCTGATTCTCCCTGTCGCGCACAGCCCGCTCCTGTCTTCTGATCCTGTTTGTCAGGATACCGTTGAGCAGGGC
>DAIDJT010000157.1 GCA_027451265.1 Bacteroidales bacterium
TTACGATGGCCGGCAGCGCCGACTATCTCTTCCTTGCCAAAGCTGCCGCAGAAATAGCAAATAATTAAAATACCCGGCCAGAGAAATATTAACAGAAACAAACAGATAAATAATGAGATACTTAAAATTATCAATCGCTATCACCGCTATGGTGGCAGGCACATTGGCCTATTCGCAAAATCCTGTCATCCGTGACCAGTTCACTGCTGATCCGACGGCCAGGGTTTTCAACGGGAAGATGTATCTGTTTCCGTCCCATGACATCCCTGCACCGGAAAGTTTCCCGCGAAAAGACTGGTTCTTCATGGCAGATTACCATGTCTTCTCCTCATCAAATCTGACTGACTGGACCGACCATGGCATCATTGTAAGCCAGGATAAAGTCGATTGGGTGAACCCCACATCGTTCAGCATGTGGGCGCCTGATTGCATTGAAAGAAACGGCAAGTACTATTTCTATTTCCCTGCCAACGTTAAAACCGGCCGGGGATTCGGAATCGGGGTTGCAATAGCAGATAACCCGGAGGGACCATATACTCCACAGCCTGAGCCTATTGCAGGGGTAAGGGGAATAGACCCGACAGTGTTTATCGATAAGGATGGCCAGGCGTATATCTATTATTCGATGGGCAGAATCTTTGTCGCCAAACTGAAAGAGAACATGACCGAGCTGGCTTCTGATCCGGTTGTTGTCGGTGATCTTCCAACCAAAGGACTGGTTGAGGGACCCTTCTTCTTCGAGAGGAACGGTATCTATTATATGACCTATCCACATGTGGAAAACACAGTCGAACGGCTTGAATACGCGATGGGTGACAATCCCCTCGGACCATTTAAGGTGACAGGGGTCATTATGGACGAAACCCCGATGGGAACCTGGACTAATCACCACTCATTGGTGCAATACAATGACCAGTGGTATCTCTTTTATCATAACAGCGCCTACTCGCCGAAGTTTGACAAGAACAGGTCAGTCTGCATAGACAGCCTGTTCTTCAATGAAGACGGGACTATCAGGAAGGTGATTCCAACCAACCGCGGAGTAGGAATTACCAGCGCACAAACCACAATCGAGATTGATCGCTTCAGCCAGGTAAGCCCGGCGGGAGTAACTGTTGCGCTCATTGATACAATAAATCCATTCCGGGGATGGACAGCCCAATTGAGCGGACCAGGCAGCTGGATCTCATACAATGCAGTTGACTTCGGAAACAAAAAACTCAAATCAGTGCGGGTCAATGCCTCATCAGTGACAGGAGGGATTATTCAGATCCGGCTCGATAATCCGGCCGGCCTGCTCCTTGCGGAGATTGAAATTCCGGGGAACACGGCGCTGAGCAATGTGGATGCAAAACTGAAAAAGTACAGTAAAGGAACTCATAACCTTTTTGTTGTACTGAAAGATGGAAATCCGGTGAACATTGACTGGGTTCAGTTCAGGAAAAAGTCAAAGTGAATTCAGTAAATATAAAACTACCCGAAATCCGGAAAAAATTATGAAATCACTCATTACCGGTTCTCTCGCAGCATTGCTGATGTTTTCTGCCTGTTCCACCAGTGGGAAAGTAAGCCCGGCAACAAAAGAAATGGTTCTCTGGTATGACAAACCGGCAGGGAAAGCATGGCTTGATGGTTTGTTCATAGGAAACGGCTATATGGGAGCCAATGTTTTCGGGAGGGTGCAGAATGAGCGGATAGCCCTGAATGAATCAACATTCTGGTCAGGCAAACCGCATGATTACAATGACCCTGATGCATATAAGTATTTCGGGCAGATAAGGGATCTCGTGTTTGCGGGAAAGTTCAGGGAAGCAGAAAAACTGGCAGACGAACACTTCTACGGGATACCGGGTGCTCAGCAGGCCTACCAGCCTGTGGGCGACCTTCTTCTCGATTTCAAGGTTGGCAGTGATTCTGTAAAGGATTACTACCGTGAACTGGATATGGAAACAGGCATAGTCAGGATCAGCTACACCGACGGTGATGTGAAAATGACCCGTGAAGTCTTTATGTCATATCCTGACCACGTAATGGTAATGAGGATATCGGCAGACAAACCGGGGAAGGTTTCTGTTGAGGCAAAACTCACAAGCCCGTTTGCAGAAAAAACAAAAGTAACAGATAACAGACTGACTCTCAGCGGCACATGGAAATATCTTCCCGAAGAGATCAGCTGGCTTGTTGCGAAGGTCGAAGGTCCGGGTCTCGGTTTTCAGACTGATGTGGTTGCATTGCCGGAAAAAGGTTCGCTGAAGGCAACCGATTCGACTCTTGTTATTGAAGATGCCAACTCCGTGACATTTATTCTCACCTCTGCGACAAGTTACATTAATTACAGGGATATCAGCGGAGATCCGGCAGCCAGGTGTGAAAAGATCCTTGCAGATGTCAGGGGAAAGAACTTCAAAACCCTTAAGAACACTCATCTTGATGATTTCACAACCCTGATGAGCCGGGTGAGTCTCAAGATCGGTGATCCGGTGAAAAATGAGATGCCGACCGATGCAAGGGTTGCTGCTCTGAAGAAAGGAGAATCTGATCCTGACCTTCTGGCAAAGATATTTCAGTTCGGCCGGTATATGATTGTATCAGGCAGCAGGGACGGCAGTGAACCGTTAAACCTGCAGGCCCGCTGGAACCAGGACCTGCTGCCCAACTGGGGCAGCAAATACACGATCAACATAAATACCCAGATGAATTACTGGCCGGCTGAGGTGACAAACCTGTCGGAATGCACAGGTCCCCTGTTCAATCTGATAAAGGACCTGTCTGAAAACGGGGCTCAGACTGCAAAACTGTACTACAATGCAGGTGGCTGGGTAGCTCATCATAATACTGATCTCTGGAGAGGGACCGCGCCTGTTGACGCAGCCCGTTACGGAATGTGGCCGGTTGGGGGAGCATGGTTATGTCAGCATATATGGGAACACTACCTCTACACCGGGGACAAAGAATTCCTCAGGGAATATTACCCGGTGATGAAGGGATCTGCACAGTTCCTGATGGACATAATGACCGTGAATCCGGCGTATGATTACCTCGTCATTCCGTTTTCAATGTCACCCGAGCAGGGATTCTTCGTAAGTGAAGGCTCCGAAGAGGCATTCCTTGCCCCGGCAACAACCATGAATACAGGACTTATTAAAGATCTATTTCCTAATTGTATAGAAGCCGCCGGGTTACTTGACACTGATGCGGACTTCAGCAAAAGTCTCGGGGAAGCCCTTGGCAGGATCCCGCCGTACATAATCGGCAGGGACAGCCTTCTGCAGGTATGGATAGAAGACTGGAAAAGGGGAAATGAAGGTCATGACATGTCAGCCAATTTCGGATTCTTCCCCGGCAACTCAATAACCCTGCGGGATAATCCCGACCTGGCCGCCGCAATCAGAAAATGGCTTGAACCGCGCCGGGCCTCAACATCATGGCCAACTGCATGGGACATCAGTTTCTGGGCCAGGCTGGAGGACGGTGCCAGGGCTGATACCGTCATCAGGAAATTCTTCATGGCACGGTCATCATGGGGAGGGATCGGAAACAACCTTCACAACACAGCCTTCAACCAGTCAGATGCAAACTTCGGATACACGGCCGGAGTGGCAGAGTGCCTTTTACAGAGTCATGCGGGAGAAATATCGATACTGCCGGCCCTGCCTGCAAGCTGGAAGGACGGATCGGTGACCGGACTGAAGGCCAGGGGTGATTTCGAGGTTGATATAGACTGGAAGGACGGAAAACTCGTGAAGGCTGAGATCAGGTCCCTGCTCGGCAATCCATGTACCGTCAGGGCTAACGGCACAACAAAGGAATACAGCCCTGCCATAGGTGAGAAAGTTGTAATAAACGGCATTTAACCATTGAAAAGAGGGAGGCCGGTTTCACCGTGACCTCCCTCTTTAATACGCCATCAAAACTGCCTGCGGCTATTTTTCCACAACTGTCATACCCCTGGTGATTCCCGATTCGTTGAAGGCATCAACACTGAAATAATATTTCACATCCCGGTTCAGACCTGTCAGCATAACCGAACCGGAATCATATACCATGACGGAGGTATATAGCTTTTGGGGCGAAGTGCCATAGTTTACAATATAACCTGTTGCCCGGTCATCTGCAGGCCATTCCACGATTGCTTTTCTCGTGTCAGCTTCGTTGCGTGCCACGGTGAATTCATTCACCTCTGCGGGAGTATTTCCCTCCCTGGTTCCGAAGATCCGCAGATCATAGAGAGAGAATGTGCCATCAGGAACACTGACATTTTCAATCTTTATGAACCTGGTCTGAACGGGTTTCTCAAGCTGTATGTAATCATGGCATGCATCAGCAGTGTTATTGCTCTTGTCTGCAATCACATCCCATGATTTTCCATCCTTTGATGCCAGAATCCTGTAACGGTAAAAGATCTCTTTGCTGCCGGGCTTGAGTTTTGATCCGTTGTCTGCAAAGTTGACCTGAACGGCATGCACAGTGGATGCGTCATCAAGCTCCACGCTGAGCCATTCCCCGCTGTTGCCGGTAACAGCTGACCACCATGTTCTTATATCCTCATCGAAGGCATTGCTGACAGGGAACTCATCCATTGCCGATGAAGCTTCAGCCTTCTTATTATATGACAGAAGCATCCATCCAGTAAAAGTGTTCTCTTTTTCAAAATCAACCTTCCTGTCAGGCATGATTGCCGGGTAGTCACCGAAAGCAGTAAATGTCCTCAGTACACCGTCTTTGTCGAAAGCTGCCGGGAACAACCCAAGGCGCCTCTCGAACATATGACGGATTGAAATTGACATAGTTGCTATATGCCAGTAGTTGCCGTATTCATCCGGGAATGTCGAACCGTGCCCTGCCCCGCCGGCAAATCCTCCAGGCTTGTAAGAGAATGGGCTGTAGGTCTCATACGCGAACGGTCCAAGGGGCGAATCCGAAGTATAAACACCGTCAGCATAAGTCCTGTATTCAGTTCCCGGTGCTGCATACTGGAGGTAGTACCGGTTATTGTATTTTGTCATCCATGCTCCTTCATTCCATCCGTTACTTGTAAGCTCATTCTTATCCCCAGGCACCTCCCACCCGTAGATGTCGGCATTGTGCCCGATGAGTACCTGCGGTTCAGAGACAGCCTGCATTTTTGAATTGAGCTTTACTCCATATATGGGAAGTTGATTTGAGCAACCCCAGTAAAGATATCTCTGCCCGTCACTGTCAGTGAAAAAATGCGGATCCCAAACGGCAAACGGCAACGTGTCATTCAGGGGTCTCCAGTTATCACTGAACGGATCCGTGGTATAATAAAATGGTTTTCTTTCAGCAGATGATGCGGCAAACCAGACAGTATCACTGATTGCAATTGCATCAGGTGCGTAGTCCTCAATGGGAAGGGTACTGACAGGCAGGTAGGTCCACCCGTGAAGATCATCAGAATACCAGTACCCTCCGCTGTGGGAAACAAAGAGTATGTATTTATCCTTGAACCGTATCATTGTGGGATCGGCTGCCTCACGGTATGATACACTGTCAGTGTACTGAAACCGGTAGTTGATATTCAGCGGATTGCAGTAGGTTGCCTCCTTTTCTGTTGTTTCTCCCGAACAGGATGCCAGAACCAGGGCGAGGATTGTTAACGACTTTTTCATGATTCGATGGGTTTAGAAGCCTGTATTCTGTCAGACTTCGCATCTTTTCCAGATGATATGGAAAGATAGAAAAACTTGTCATGAAAGCACATCGTGCAGCCATAAAAACCAGCCCCGCGTGAAGTTTTTGCTGATGATATGTTCAGCATGAAGGATTTTTGAAACCAATGACGTAAAAGTAAAAGCAATATTCTGTGGGTGACCACATCCGGAGCCGGTGGATTTCATTATATTTCAAATTGATTAACGAAATGAAAACCATAAAATCATCATTCATGAAAAAGCTGCCTTTTCTTCTGGGTTGCATGATTCTTTCCTGCCTGTTTCCCGACACTCTGAAGTCTCAGGATAAAGCCGTTATAAAAATCGATTTTGACCGCAAAGTCGGCACGGTTGATCCAAACATCTACGGAGCCTTCGTTGAGCCTATAATGAAAGTGGTGTATGGTAACATCTATGACCCTGCTTCTCCCTTCGCTGATGAAAATGGTTTCAGGAAAGACTTCATTCAGCTTGTCCGTGAGCTGAAAATTCCGGTTGTCAGATGGCCTGGCGGAAACTATGTTTCAGGGTACAACTGGGAGGATGGCATCGGCCCGAAGGACAAGCGTCCGGCAAGACTCGATCTTG